>CALHAM010000036.1 GCA_937934275.1 uncultured Saprospiraceae bacterium
TGGAATGGCTCCTGACATCGGCGCAAAAGAATATCCTTCCACAAATAGTATAAATCGAGAGGTAACTCAGCATTTAGAGGTAGCCGTATACCCAAATCCTTTCGAGGGAATAGTGAATATTCAATTGGCGTATTCGATGAGCGCGGTTAACCTCTCCGTTTTTGATTGCTTAGGCCGAGAAGTGCATCGAGTACAATCCTTATCGGGTGAACGATTCGAGATGAACCTCTACCACCAGCCCGACGGATTTTACTTCGTCAGAGTGGATGCCGGAGGTGCCCAAGTGCTTAGAAAGATCTTGAAAGTTCGCCTCTGACGCGCGCGCTCTTGTTCCTCTCTTCTCAGCGGCGTTTGCCGCGCGACAACCCTTGATCTTCTCCTCCTGAGGGCTTAGCACCCTTGCGGTAGCGATGGGGAAGCGCTATCAGCAACTAATGTTTGGGTTTTCGCACCCAGACATTTTCCAACAGGAAGCCTTCGGCTTGCGGGTCGTCTATCAGCGGTGCCTCACCCTTACCCCAAATCATGAGTTCGTCTATTCGCATAGGTGAGTCGGAACAGGCAGCGATGGCAACGGAGCCGCCGCGAGGGATGAGGATATCTCGCTGCACGCGAAACCAATAGCGACCTTGCACGTCGTTGCTTTGTCGGCTCTCCAATGTTTCCCGGTAAAGTTCCTTGCCGTCGGCATCGCGCACCGAGATGAGCCAAAGGCCTGGACTCCAGCGCCCTGCGTCTATGTAGTTCCAGGCGGAAAAGACCACGGACGTGTCGCGGTCGAAGGGAGCGCGTGGAAAGGTACAGAGCCACTCTTCGGTAGGTGTTGTCTGGTGGCAGCCCTGCCCGTAGAAGGCTACTTCAGTGGGGGTTTCGTCGAATCCCAGCCGCAAGGCAGGAGCCTGGCGGTAGCCGCTGGCATAAAGCTGCTGCGCCGCTCTAATTGCCGCGCTGGGGGTCAAACTATCCAGGCGAAGCCGGCGAAGCGCATAGCGCGGCGTTTGGGCCAGCGGCTCGGAAATACGAAGCAAGTACTGCTCACCCGGCTGAAGCGTCTCACCGCCGAGGCCGCACAAAAGAAGCAGATCTTTTCGATTGGGCAACTGATCCAGTAGCGCGCGCTCAATGAGCGGATGCCCAAACAGCTGCACGCGCTCCAAGGCATGCTGGGTGCCCACGCGCGACAACACAGAATTCACGATCGGCAGCCCTGTGGCCAAGGCTAAGCGCATACTCCAGAATTGTGCTTCGAAAGGCAGGTCGGGCCGCACCTTGTCGGACCACACAACAAACCGCGGTAGCGCCAAAATGGCCTGAAACTCCGAAGGTTCGATGTGGTTCTCCCGCAGCACCGATAGCAGCTCCGCCTCGTGGCGGGCATCAAAAATGTTTTCCTGAAATGCCTCGCGAAACCGCGGTGCGATGTATCGGTCGATCTCCACCCTCCAAATTGCTGCCACTATCAGCAAAAAGAATATACGCGCCCAAAGCGGCGAAACGGTGCGATAAAGCGCATCCACAATGAGTGCCCCGGTTACCGTCAGCGCAAAGTAGAGCGGCCAACCCAAGCGCCCCGACGCCTTAAACATCAGCAGCCAAGGCAGGTTGTCCTCTATCCAACGCTGCGAAATGGGTAACAGGGCCGTGTTAGCCGCCAATATGGCGAGCAAAATACTAACCTCGACGAGAGCCGTATGCTCCACCTTGAAAAACTGCCGAGCATGTTGGGAAAACGGAAGCACCAAAAGGCCCACCACAAGGGCTGTCGTGGCCACCAGCCCTACATTTACCAAAGCTTCAAACTCCATCTCGGCAGGCACTCGAATGCCCGCCTCCTGAAGCAGGCCATGCAGCAGCGAGCCAGGCGGATAAAAGAAACCCTCGAAACGCGCGTGATAATAAAAAAAGCCCCATTGCGGCGAGACGCGATCGCTTACTGGATCATGCCGGAGAAAATCTAAAAACACCCAAAGCAAAGCTCCTGCGCCCATAAGTGCAGCGCCAAAACCGGGCATCCAATAAGACCGCTCAAAGCGATGCCGCAGCAAGACTATCAGACCAGCGCCCACGAGCAGCAAATTCATGTTTAAGCCTACGTACGGATTGTTGTAGGTAAACAGCAGTGCCACCAGGAGAAACAACACGTCGCGCTTCTCCCAACTCCGGACGCGGTACTTGCGCACAAACCACAGCATGGCCAGCGGTATCGCCACCGGATAGGCCAACCCAAAGTGCCCATGCATGCGGATAATTTGCGGCGAGAGCAATACGATCAACGGGGCAAATACGGCTGAGGGTAGCGGGAGACCTCCCAAAGCTAAAAGCAGACCATAAACAACGGCAACAGCAGCAAAAAGCAAGTATAAAGGCATGCCATTGACGATGCCTACAGCGCAGTCTGATACATCGAAACCCATCTGCCGCAGCACCCGCAGCACATTGGATAGAATGCCCTGGGCGTCCGTTAAGTAGATGTATTCCCCGTGTGGATAATTGGTCGCTTGCAGCCGAGAGTCTTCACCGTAGCGCGCGTGAAAAGCTGTGTTGTAATACAGCGCTAAAGCATCGCCGCCATACGCATAGGTCAGGCTGTTGGGGCGGGTGAAATAATCGCGAAAAATGGGCTTCGCTAGCCAAAAAAAGAGCAAGAGTGCCGCCAAAAGGCCTCCAATACCCGACCAGTTGATAGAATGGGCAGCAGCTGAACTTTGAAGGTATGAGCGCAAATTCACAAAGCACCTTGAACTGGTTGACGGGCTAAAGGTAACTACGCCGCCGTTTTCGTCGTCTATGTGCTTAGATAGCAAGAATGCTTAAACAGCCTTTGTGTGTCAAAATCACTACTCGGTCGTTAAGGCAGAGCGACTAATATCCGAAAAACAAAAACAGTACTTACCTTTGTAGGCCATGGAGTGCCCTACAGCAATACGAACCTCGTTAGGGGGATTTCTCCTGCTGCTTTTTCTGATGCGCGTAGCGGTCGGAGAAACACACCGCCTCTGGATGCACCATGAGCATGGTCCCGCATCTAAGTGCGAAGCGTCAGCGGGGGAGTCTCACTGGCACGATACACGCGCTGCTCACGATTGCCTGTTGTGTGCCCTACCAGTTCTAACCGCTTCGTTGCCTGAGGACGCTCCTTATCTCATAGCCCTACTAACGGCGGCGCCACAGGTGCTGCTTTTTGCCTCTACAACTCCCTCGCTTCAAGAGGTGAGGCTTTTACCAGCGCTGCGCGGCCC
>CALHAM010000037.1 GCA_937934275.1 uncultured Saprospiraceae bacterium
GTAAGCGAAGCGCGCCCGGCGCGGCTGTTGTCGGCTCAGACGGAATGGCTTCTCATGGGTATTGCTTCATTGGCAGCATTAAGCGCCATAGCTTGGGCCTACTGGGCATACCTGGTGCGCCAGAACGTGCCGAAGGACGAAGCGCAGCTTACCTCCTGGGAGCGCGTGCTTGCCGGTAAGTTTTACGTAGATGAGCTCTACGATTGGGCTTTCGTACGCCCGGCGGAGCGCCTGTCGCAATGGCTACATTACTACGCTGATGTGTGGACCATAGACGGTTTTGTCAATAGCGTGGGCTTGGCCGTGCAACGCGTCGGCGCTGAGTTTCGGCGCCTTCAAAACGGCAACATTGAATATTATCTCTTGGGCATGGTGGTAGGGACAGCTCTGTTGTTCCTATCTCTGTGGATTTAAAAAAAGGAAGGGCCGGCTTGCTTCTCCGCATAAAGGCCCTGAGGCATTGTTTCACCTGAGTTTTTCTTACTGTGGCCATTTTACTAATACTCATACCGCTTCTCAGTGCCGCTGCCCTATTGATGAGGCGGGCCTTGCCAGCACGCGAGGTAGCTTTGGGCGCCGCACTGGCCAACCTTATACTGACGGTTGCCCTGCTCTTAACTTTTAAGGCTGACGGTAGCTACAATTACGGGGTGAACTTCCCGTGGATTGCACAAGCCGGTGTGTCGTTTCGGTTGGGCTTAGACGGCATCGGCATGCTGATGGTAATGCTGACCAATCTGCTGGCGCCGCTGATTGTGTTGGCCAGCCGCACGCGTGCCTACAGTTTGGAGGGGGGCTATTATGGCTTGGTTCTGCTGATGTTGGCAGCGCTCAACGGAGTTTTTATGGCGTTGGACGGATTGCTGTTTTATGTTTTTTACGAGATGGCGCTCATTCCCATCTACTTCATCTGCGCCATTTGGGGAGGGGAAAACCGCATCCGCATTACGTTAAAGTTTTTCATCTACACTTTTGTAGGTTCTTTGTTTATGCTGGTGGCGTTGTTGGCGGTGTACTACCAATCCCCCTCTGAGGGCACAGCAGCGCATTCGTTTGCTTGGGAAGCGCTGACGGCAGCGCAGCTCGACGAGGGTACGGCGTGGTGGGTTATGTTAGGGTTCTTTTTAGCCTTTGCGGTAAAGATGCCGCTGTTTCCCTTCCATACTTGGCAACCCGACACATATGTGAGCGCGCCTACGGGCGGCACCATGCTGCTGTCGGGCATCATGCTCAAGATGGGTGTGTACGGCGTCATTCGCTGGATGATTCCACTGGCACCGGAAGCCTGGCACCTTTGGGCGCCCATTTTTTTAGGTCTGGCTGTGTTCGGCATTGCTTATGCCAGCCTCATTGCGCTCAAACAGAGCGATGTGAAGCGACTCATTGCCTACTCGTCTATTGCTCATGTGGGCTTGATCGCCGCTGGCGCATTGGTGTGGAACAAGACGGGGCTGCAAGGCAGCCTTCTCCAAATGCTCGCCCATGGGATCAACGTGGTAGGGCTGTTCATGGTAGCCGATGTGTTGGAGCGCCGTGTTGGCTCGCGCGCGCTCTTCGACATGGGTGGCCTGGCTCGCTCAGCCCCGCGCTTAGCTGCCCTGTACTTTATCGTCACCCTCGGAGCCATCGCCGTACCCCTGACCAACGGTTTTGCGGGTGAGTTCTTGCTGCTGAACGGGGTGTGGAGGTACCACTACGCCTTAGGTGCCGCTGCAGGCTTAACGATTATTCTTGGAGCAGCTTACCTGCTGCGCGCCTATGGGTTGGCAATGTTCGGCACCGCTAACCCTCGTATAGAAGCAGTGCCCGATGTCGGCCGAGAAGAGTTCCTCGTATTGGGTTCGGTGGCGGCATTGGTCCTTTTGTTGGGTTTTTTCCCCAATTGGGTGCTCTCCTTAACGGACAGCAGCGTCAATCGGATTTTAGCTGCCGTCCAGCTGTAGCCGCCAATGCGGTTTTATTGCTTTTCCTCATCCCCCTCCCACGGCTGATACAAGCTCGCTTCGCTGGAGTGAATGGGCGTAAGCATGGGTAACTTGATCCAGCGGTTCTCTTCTGGGCTGATGGCCCCCATGCGCAAAAATCCGCCCGAAGATTTGGCCACCTCCTCCGCTAATTTTCGATAGCTCTGATAGAGAACGGCGGCCAAAGGAAGGTCTAATTTAGCCAAAATCGAATTGGCCTGCGCGATTTTATCGGCTAAGAGCTGATTGCGGCGCTCAGTATCTGTGGGTAAGTTTTGCCACAGTTGGTCGAGGCGCTCGGCAAAGCCTTCGGCCACATGGCGGTAGTACTCATCGAAACTGTCTTCGCGCGCGTAGGTGCGAATGCGAACGATGTGCTCGCCCCAGTGGCGTTCTGTGCGATCGAGATTGCCGTCGGCTCCGCCGACCAGAGCCGTTATCCAGAGCGGAACCTCGCAAAGAGCCTCCCATTCAGCAGAGGTTAGGGCAGAGAAATCTTCTACAGGAGCAGCCATAGTTGTGCCTTTATTATCAAGAGTCAAATAGCCGAGATCTCGTTACCAAAGAGTGACTTCGTCTGAAAAAGGCGGTGACAGGCAACAGCCGTTTCTCTAAATTCCGTCAGCGGTTTGTCTATCTTGTTTTTCCTGTTTTTAGAAAGAAAGAGGGTCTGCCAAATGCATTGTGCTCATCAGGTGCTCGTCTCAATAATCGGTAATAACGCACTAAGACCTCCGGCAGATATTTTAGCGGCAGCTACAAAGATAGCAGGTTCATATTTGGCAGAACGCAGGTTTAAATGCGCAACCATCGCCTGATTTTTTCTCCTGAGAAGCCCTCTCCCCCCCCTCACTCCTCATTTTTCATTTTCCTTTTTTCACTTTCCACTTTTCATTCCTCCTCTCCACTTCTCCCCTACCTTCGCGCTGAAAAACGGAAACAGCACTTAGTGAATTTATGGAGGAAATGATCAGCCGCTTTCCGGAGCAATTGCAGGAAGCGTTGCATTTATCAAACGGTTTTGTATATCACAAGCACTCATATGCGCTTCGGCATGTGCTCATTTCTGGGCTGGGCGGCAGCGGTATTGGGGGCAACTTTGTGCAGGAGTTGGTTGTAAATGAGTGTAAAGTACCCGTTTGGGTCAACAAGGGCTACGATGCGCCGCATTGGGTAAGCCGGCACACGCTGGCCATTTGTTCGTCGTACAGCGGCAATACTGAGGAGACGCTGAGCGTATTTGAGCAGTTGGCCTCCACAGGGGCGAAGGTGGTGTGCGTAACGTCGGGAGGGCAACTGCTTGAGCGCGCGCAGGCGCGAGGCCTCGATGTGGCGGTGCTGCCCGGCGGTTGGAGCAGCCCGAGGGCTTGTTTGGGTTATTCGATAGTGGCGCAGTTAGGGGTGCTGCTCGCGGCGCGGCTCATTAGCAAACGCCTTTTTGGGCAGATAGGCGTTGCTTGCCAATGGCTTCTGCGCGAGCAGGCGGATATTCGTTCGCGCGCGGAGAAGTTGGCTGGCTTTTTAGCCGATAAGTTGCCCGTGCTCTATTGCGCCGACACTTCGGAGGCCATAGCCCTGCGCTGGCGGCAACAGATCAACGAGAACGCCAAAATGCTCTGTTGGCATCACGTGCTGCCAGAGATGAACCACAACGAGCTGGTGGGCTGGCGCGACGCGCAGCCGCGTATCGCTGCCGTGTGGTTGCGCCACCGCGACGACCATCCGCGCACAGCGGTGCGCACAGATATCGTTAAGGAAATAGTAGAACACTTTGCAGGGGCTTCCATTGAGGTGTATTCTAAGGGCAAGACCCCTGTTGAACGCAGGCTCTATCTGGTACACTTGGGCGATTGGGTTTCGTTCTATTTGGCTCAACAGCGCCAAGTGGACCCGGTGGAAATCCGCGTCATTGATTATTTAAAAGCCGAACTGGCCAAAATCGGATAAATCGCATGTCGCATCTCACGCTCGACCTCACGCATACGGAACCTTTTATTGCCCCAGAGGAGTGGGCTGCAGTGGAATTGCAAGCGGCAGCAGCCGCCCAGTTGTTGGACAGCCGACGCGGGCCAGGCGCCGATTTTTTAGGTTGGCTCGACCTACCTGTTCGGTACGACCGAGCCGAAATGCGCCAAATCAAGGCGGCAGCTCGGCGCATCCAGCGCCAAAGCCAAGTGTTGGTGGTCATTGGCATTGGCGGCTCATACTTAGGGGCTAAAGCGGCCTTAGAGTTTTGCCAACCCACACCGCCACTATGGCCTTTGCCAAGCCGAAAGAAGGGGGCGCTACAAGTGTGCTTTGCCGGCACAAACCTCAGCGGAACACACCTGCAGCAATTGCTCGACGCGGTGGGCAAGCGCGACTTCTCCGTCAACGTCATTTCCAAATCCGGCACAACGCTCGAGCCGGCCGTGGCGTTCCGCTTCTTTCGCCAAGCCCTGGAGGCGCGCTACGGCTCCGAAGGTGCGCGCGAACGCATCTATGCCACCACCGACCGTGCGCGTGGAGCACTCAAGACCTTAGCCGACCGCGAGGGCTATGAAACCTTCACCGTGCCCGATGATGTGGGAGGTCGCTTTTCCGTGCTCACGGCTGTGGGACTGCTGCCCTTAGCCGCTGCTGGCATAGACACCGACGCCCTCTTGCGCGGTGCAGCCGACGCCCGTGTGCGCTACCGATCCACCTCCATTGCTGATAATGATGCCTTGCGCTACGCCGCTGCGCGCAATATCTTATACCGCAAAGGCAAACTGATTGAGATGCTCATCGGCTATGAGCCGCGCCTCTTGTACTTAGCCGAATGGTGGAAGCAACTCTTTGGCGAAAGTGAAGGTAAAAACGGCAAAGGCATCTTTCCAACCAGCGCCCAATTCACTGCCGACCTACACTCCCTGGGCCAATACGTGCAGGAGGGTCGCCGACATCTGTTTGAAACGCTCATCGACATCGAAACACCGCAGCACAACCCTACCCTACCGGCTACCCACGACGACTTAGACGGCCTCAACTATCTGGCCGGCAAACCCTTGCACTTCATCAATGAACAGGCCCTGCGCGGCACCCTTGAAGCACACGTCGCCGGCGGCGTGCCCAACATTCGCATTGGAGTGCCTGAGGCCACTCCCTATTATTTGGGTCATCTTTTCTTTTTTTTCGAAAAAGCCTGCGCTCTTAGTGGCTATCTGTTGGGCGTCAATCCGTTTGACCAACCCGGCGTGGAAGCGTACAAGAAAAATATGTTCCGGCTATTGAAGTCGTAGAGACTGGGGCCTCCGCGGGTGGCTTTGGCCGAAAGAAAAAACTTAGGCCTATCTACGCTGTGAAAAAGGCGTTTGTCGGTCCTGCAGTAGCCCGACAATCTCTTGACCTGGAATAGGAAGCTGCTCACGGATACGAGCGGCTTAGTAAAAATTGACACTAAGCCCCAACCACGGAACTATGGATACTCCAAATTCTAGCTCATGATACGTCACAAGGCCCACATCGGCATTTACTCTGCGACCGTAAAAGCGACCGCCGAAAGCGCTAACATACCCATTGGCTCCGTAAAGCAAGAGAGAATAGTTTTCGGTCATGAGCGCAAAGGAACGGGTCAGCTGCACCGAGCCAGACAGGGAAAAGAAAGGCCGTCTTGACCACTGCTTACTTACCCAGCTGAAGCCTCCGCCCAAGGTTAAGTGGTTGCTCCGACTGCCCACCGTCAGCAGCCCTTGGAGTGCCGATAAATCGGTTCCTTGGTTGAAGTCCATAAAACCTTCGAAGCCTCGCCCCAGTGTGCCTTCTACGGCCACCTGAAGCACGTCTTCGCGAAGACAAAAAGAAAACTTAGGCGATACCCAGGTGGGCAGATAAAACAGCTCAAAGTCAACCAGGAGGTTGCCCCGAACGGATAAATGATCGGACAAACCCACGGCCACCTGGTGTAATAAGAGCAAGCCAGTCCCATAGTAAATCTCCCCGCTGCGCAATCCGTAGGCACTTGTGTTAACGAAATAGGTACCGGCTACAGGCGTCTCCTCAGCGATGGGGGGCGATTTGAAGCGTCGGGCTGGAATATCGCGCATGCGTCTAATAGCGCTGCGCGCAATGACCAATTCTGGAAATATGGGCGTTTCGAGTACTATCGCGGCACTGTCCATATGCAGTAATCGGCCCGCAAACAAATTGCCATCAATCGTTCGGATGAGGAGATACTCTCCCGATACGGTTGGCTCGTTCTGGGCCGAAAGCGTTGTTGGCCAGAGCACCGAAGTCCAAAGGCAGAGCAGCATTTTAAGGGGCACTGAAGAGAGGGCGGTCATTTTGGTATCGTTGAAAATGACAAGTTTTTACTTTTGTTTTGGGTTGGCTAGTCAGCGGGCTTAGCGGTCGGCTCAATACAGATGGACGGCCAGCCCATACCACAGCGCTATTGCCCCTCCCATGGCGCCCAGGCCGATATCGAAGGAGAGCGCACGCGTGTAAATGCGCCCTCCTATGAGGTGTATGCGCACCAGACCGTCGTCCTCAAACCAGTAGTTTTCGGTTACCAAGCCCAGTTGGGGATGCACGCGCCAGGAGGCGGCCAGTCCGTACACCGGTGACGCTGCCCATCGCTTTCCTACAGAAGCCCAGCCCATACTTGCCGTGAGGTGCGTAGCCCGGTCGCCTACTGTAGCCATGCTGCGCAGTAGAGAAAAGGTGCTCGAGCGGTCGGCCTCCACGGTGTTGAAGAAGAAAAAGGGAAACATCCAAAAACCAAAGATACCTTCTGCGCCCAACGCCAGCCGGTGGCGTACCAGAGGCACCGTCAGTTGGGGGGCCACAAAGAACGGCAGCAATAACCCTCCTGCCCGAAGAGAGAGGTTCTCCGTGATGCCGTAATGGCCTTGGTAAAAGAAAATATAATTGTTCTTCGCATATCCTTCTCCGGGCGGCGGGCCGTAAGCACTGGGGTTGAGCAGGTAAGTTTCGCCCGTGGGTGCATCCGCAGGCCTGCGCTGATGGCGCCGAAAATGGTTTTCGCTCACCGCGCGCATATGTCGGACGGAAGCGCGGGCGATGTTGAGCTCCTGACCTTTAGCCGTGCTGATTACTAAGGAGTCATCGTCGGAGTAAAGCACTTGCCCTACGTACCGTTTACCGCCCAGCAGAAGTACTGAAACATATTGTGTGTCAACTTGTAGAATCGCTCGTTCTTGCGCCCAAAGTGCATCGAATAACAGCAGAAAAAAAAGCCAGAGGAGTGCTGAAGAGCGCATACGTTACAGGTTATCTTGTGTGAGCACATCTATGACTGTCTTCACCGCTACAAAGACCGTTTCGCGGCCTTCTGGCGTTACCACCAGCGCCTCCTCTTCGCCATCTTCTACAACAGCTTCTACGGCAAACGAGAGCAGAGCCTCTTGACCGGTGTTTTCAAAAAAGGTCTCTACGCGTGCCTCAAACTGCCGCGCTGCCGCCGTCTCTAAACGCTCGTAGTTGCGCTCTTCAGCCCGACCGATAACGTCGCTCTCTACGAGCGGTAAGTCGCCATTCACCCGTCGGACGGCCAACCAGACCACTAAGCCCAAATATTGGACATAACCCTTCTCCTCCTCGGTCAGCAAGTGGAAGTTGTCGTCGCTGAACAGGTAGGCAAACACATAGGGCTGTGCTTGGGAAAAGGCCTCCATGGCTCGCTCGTATTGCTCGTCGCTGTACGCTTCCAGCTCGTCTAACACAGCATCAATGGTCTCCTCGGATACGAATCTCATGACAACGCTTTTTTTCGTGAACAATCCCGACAAAAGTAGCTGCCCCTTACACGACCTTTGCCTAACCCAGCCCGGTTTATTTTTCCATTCGTCTAATCCGTCTCGTTTCTTCAGAGAAGACTACGCCTGCGGTGGTTAAGGTTTGGTCGGCCTCTGTTTTTTACCCTTGGCTCATTCATCGCTTATGCTGCGTGCCGCTCTTTTAGACATGTACAATGGGGAAGCCAACCGAGGCATTCCCATGATAGAGAGTATTCTCGCTCGATACGCTCATGTGTTGCGCTCAGAGCGCTTCGACGTTCGGGCCAAAAACGAGTTGCCCGACTTGTCGTACCACATCTATATCTTCTCCGGAGGCCCCGGCGATCCACTGCTCAACGACGGCCCTTGGTTTGAGCGCTATTTCGACCTCATAGAGCAGCTCTGGCAATGGAACCAACGCCAAACCGACCCCGAAACCCAGAAACACTGCTTCTTCATTTGCCATTCCTTCCAGATGGCCTGCCATCACTTCCGCTTGGGCTTGGTGGAAAAGCGCTATAGGATGTCGTTTGGCACCTACCCCGTGCACAAAACGCAGTGGGGCAAAGAAGAGCCTTTCTTCGAAGGCTTGCCCGACCCATTCTACATCGCCGATTTCCGGCGCTATCAAGTCATACAGCCTAACCACGAGCGCTTCGAGCAGATGGGTGCCAAAATCCTTTGCCTGGAAAAACTGCGCCCCCACGTCCATTACGAACGCGCCCTGATGGCCGTGCGATTCAGCGACGTCATGTTCGGCACGCAGTTCCATCCGGAGGCCGACCCCGCGGGCCTGCTCCACTATTTCCTGGAACCCGAACGCAAAAAGGCCATCATTGACGAGCACGGTGAAAGCCGCTACCAGCGCATGTTGCGCGATCTGGCTAACCCCTTGAAACTTCAACGCACATTCGACACCATCTTGCCCAACTTTATTGAAAACGCCGTAGAACAACTTTTGGCGCTGCCCGCCTAACCAGCAGAGACACTTAGCCCTGACCAGAGCGACCCAAGGCGCCTCCTGCTGCCCTCGACAAGACCCTTCGAACCGCTTACCTTTAGCTTAGCACCTCGCACCCGGCAAATTAAACGCGCAGAGGTGCAACAGCCTCTTTGGAGAAAGGCCTGAGGAAAAGGGGCATAGCCACCGAGAGAGCGGGCAAACGCCCTCCTCCAAACGGCATTAGACTTAGGAGGCCTCACTCTTTCCCACATATTCCCACTGTTCTCATTTTCCTTGTGTTTAGCGGCGAGCATGGCTGATAAAGTAGGGGCAAAAAAGCCATTTATAAGCCGCCTTTCCTACGAGGAACGGGCCTTGTATGCCCTCGGCAAATCCTTTTAGCAGCCCCTGTACTTATTTTTTCCCACAATTTTCCACGACTTTAATCAATTGAAAAGCAAAGGATTAAAATCATTCTATGAAGGCTATAAATTTTTTTGGCAAAAAAAATGGAAAAAAGTGGTAGAAAGTGGGAAAATTATCATTACATTTGTGCCATAAACTGCGAGCCGTCGTCGGCTTTTTCCCTCTTTCTCCTCCACTACTATCATGAAATTGTTAGGTGAATATCCTGTATCCATTGACAACAAGGGGCGCATGCGTTTGCCGACGGCCCTGTTGCGGCAATTGGGGGAGCCTGCGAGGGAAGAAGGCGGCTACGAGTTTGTGGTCAACCGCGGTTTTGAAGGGGCGCTGACCCTATACCCTAAGGCAGTATGGGAAGTCATCTCAGCGCGAGTGAACCGACTCAATCGCTTTAACGAGCGCAACCGGAAGTTGATCCGCTTTTTCTATTCGGGTGCAACGCCACTCACTACCGATAGCGCCGACCGCATTTTGTTGCCGAAGTTGCTCATGGAGTATGCGAGGCTGACGGATGAGGCTATTTTGTTGTCTATCCGGGACTATATCGAGATTTGGTCGCCAGAGCGCTACCACGCTCTGCTAAATGAGAGCACAGACGACATCACCGACTTGGCAAACGACGTTTTGGGCGGTGGCGAAGAAGGCGTTGGCGAAGAAGACATTCTCTTACCTTAAGAAACCCATGGGCATGTATCACGTACCGGCACTGATGACGGAGGCCACTGCGGCCCTGCAAATTCACCCACAGGGCGTTTACGTGGATGCTACCTTTGGGGGGGGCGGCCACGCGCGCGCCGTCTTGGCGCAGCTCGGAGAGGGCGGCCGCCTTTTTGCCTTTGACCAAGACGAGCAAGCCGAAGCCAATGCCCAACAGATGCCCTTTGCCGCGCATGCGGGTTTTCGATTTATTCGGGCCAATTTTCGCTATTTAAAGCGCCACCTTCGCGCTTGGGGCGTACAGCCGGGCGAAGTGCACGG
>CALHAM010000038.1 GCA_937934275.1 uncultured Saprospiraceae bacterium
TCCTGCTCGAAGGGCGTTATCCAGGCGCCATTTTCTACGCCAACGGGTTTGGAAATGCCGGAGTAGGAATTGCCTTGATTGAAAGAACGGTACATAGAGCCGTTTTGCGAAGTTCCGTATAGCACTTTGTCGTTGCTCCAGTCTACGAATGTCTCCATGCCGTCGGCGCCCAGCCAGTCGAACCAGCGGCGGTCTGGGCCACGCATGACGCTGGTGCCGTTGTCCTGCGAGCCGCCGGTAACCAGGTTGGGGTTGGTTTTAGAGACGCCTATGCGGTAAAATTCGCGGATGCCCAATCCGTTGGTGCGGTTGTCGAACGTCAGCGCGCCGTCGTCGCTGGTGAAAAAACCGCCGTCGGTGCCCACATACAGGCGATTGCCTACAAATTTGAGGATGTCCACGTCGGCGTGGACGTAGCCCACCCCTAAGCTGAAGGCCGTGCTGGGCACCCAGTGTGAGGTTAGGAAAAAGAATTGCCCACCGTCAAACGATTTCCAAGTGTTGATGCCAGCAATGTGCACTTCGTCGGCATCGAGCGGATGGGCCGCCACGTCCATATCGCGCGGCGCTTGGCCTTTGTCGTCGTTGCCGGTAGGGCTATAGCCGAAGTAGTTTATAGTAGAGCCATCCACAAGTTTGGTAAATGAGTTGCCGCTATCGTCGGAGCGATAAAAAGCACCAAAGACCTTTCCGTTCGCCTCTAGCACATAGAGCACGTTAGGGTTGGCTTCCGTAACGGCCATCATTTTATAGGCGGTATTAGAGGTGTTAAAACCGTTGAGTTCTTGAAACGATGCCCCGCCATCTGTAGAGCGGAAGACGCGCGTGCTGGAAAAATAGATTACCTCAGGGTCGCCGGGCTTAAACTCCACATCGTAACCTCGCTTATCGGTGCCGCTGACGCCGGCTACGGGCGTCCAGGTGCTTCCGCCATTAGTAGAGCGAAACAGCCCGTTGGACTCCGACACGGCGTACACAACGTTAGGGTCTGTCGGATGGTGTTGGATGCGGCTGACGCGCCCGCTTCCATTGACGTGGCTAGTGGCCGACCACGTTTTACCTCCGTCAGTCGAGCGGAAAATACGCCCTCCTGTGCTGCCCCATAAGTAGTCGTTGCTGTGCCAAGGCGAGATCTCCAGCGCGTATACATCCACTGTGGAGAAGTTGTCGGTCAGCGGCGTCCACGTCAGGCCTCCGTCCAGCGTTTTCCAGACGCCGCCCGTAGGGCTGCCCACGATGATGTGGTCGGTGTTCTGTCGGTCGACGCCGATGGAGGTGATGCGCCCTACACCGGGGTTCCAGCTGGAAGTGGCGTTCCAATACGTGGGGCCTAAAAAGCGCCAATCGCCGCCGAAATTGCCCGTCTCCTCCTGCTCGGCTTGCGCCGCTTTCCGAAAGGCCTGCGCCCGTTGAGTCAGCTCATAGTTCGGTATCTTAATGCCCTGCTCGTCCATTTCCATAGAGGCCGCGTATTCCCAGCGCTTATATTGGTAGTAACCTGTGCCTCGGCCACGCCCAGCTCGGTCGAAGTAGCGCTCTGCCTCGAGCTGTATCTCCTTCAGCGGGTAGGTACCCGCCTCGATCATTTCTACATAGCGCTGGCCGAAAACTTCGGCGCCCAACCCGAGTAGGCTCCAGGTGGCAAGAGTAAGCAATGCTCGCATCGTGTTTTGTTTTTATGGAAAGGAAGATTAGTTAGATAACGCGTACTTATGGCACTAAAAGTACAGACAACTCACTTAAGTTAGGGGAGAGCTTCGTCTTAGTTTAATCTTTAGTCGCCTATTGACTAAAAAGGAGGCACTGCTGGTGTAGGCGTTCCTTTGAGCTTCTCACGGACTTTTCTGGAGTGAGGTACATGAGGCAACGAGCTGAGCCTCTTTCCTATCTTTGCCTGGGTTCATGGAGCAATTTTATTTTCAAAATTCCGCCTTGTTGTGGCTGCTGTTGGCCGTGTTGGTGCAGGCAGTGCTGATGTGGCAATACTGGCGCTGGCGTGGGCGCACGCTTCGTCAGTTGGGTTCGCCGGTATTGGTGCAGCGACTGCTGCGCGGGTTTTCGGTGCGGCGTTTTTGGTTGAAGAACGCGCTGTTTGGCTTAGCGTTGATGTTGTTGGCTTTGGCCATAGCCGATCCGCGGCGGGCGTTGCCGGCGGAAGTCCAGGAAGGGCGCGGGGCCGACATTGTGCTGGCTTTAGACGTGTCGGCCAGCATGTGGGCCGACGATGTGTTGCCCTCTCGGCTGGAGCAGGCGCGGCTGCTGGCATTGCGGGCCGTATCGGCCTTGCAGGGGCATCGCATAGGACTAGTGTTTTTTGCTGGCGATGCTTTTGCGCAACTGCCGCTGACCACGGACTATGAGGCCGCGCGGGTGCTGCTACAACAGGCTGGGCCAGAGTTCATTGCGCAAGGCGGCACCGATTTGGGTTTAGCCCTTGAGGCGAGTATGCGTCTGTTCGAGTCAGGCGCGTCGGCAGGGCGCGCTATTGTGCTCCTTTCCGATGGCGAAGACCACGAAGGGCAGGCCTTAGGGCGCGTGCAGGCTGTTCGCGCTGCCGGCGTTCGGCTTTTCACTGTGGCGGTGGGTAAGCCCGAAGGCGCCGCCATTCGCCGGCCAGATGGGGCGCCGCTACGCGATGAGGCAGGAGTGCCGGTGTACTCTCGGCCCAATTTGGCGTTGCTGCGCCAATTGGCTCAGGCGGGCGGTGGGCGGTTTTTCGACGCGGCCCAAGCCAATACCGTTTCGCTCTTGTCGGCCGAATGCGACGCCTTGCAAAAAGCCGCCCTAACGCTTCAGGCCGAGCGGCGCTACGTCCATTACTTCGTTTGGTTTGCCCTCGCTACTTGGCTTCTGTTGGTATTAGAGCAAGTATTGGGTTGGCGTTTTTCGAGAACCTCTGACCTACAAGACGCATGAGAGCCACAATACTCTTCCTCATCGCAGCGGTAGGTGGGTGTGTTACCTTGTCGGCACAAACATCGCGCGAGGCCCAACGCCTTTTCGACGAAGGCCAATACGCGCGCGCCGAAGCCGCCTTTCTCCACACTGCTGAAAACAACCCCATCGCGCTGTACAACGCCGGCAATGCTGCCTATCAGCAAGGGCATTATGAGCGCGCAGCGCACTTGTTTCTGAGGTCGGCGGCTGTGCCTTCCCAGGTGCGCGCCCATGCGCTGTATAATGCTGGCAACGCTTATCTGCGCACAGGCAAGTATGCCGAAGCCATCGAAGCCTACCGGCGCAGCCTGCGCTTACAACCCGCGCAGCCCGATGCTAAGCGAAACCTCCAAATCGCCCAACAACTCCTTCAGCCCCCGCCTCCACCACCCCCGCCTCCCCCTCCGCCTCCGCCGCCCCCGCCAGCGCCGTTCCTCGACCCCCCTAAGCCTTATCGGCCCCCGGAGTCTCCTCAAAGCCTCTCCGCCGACGAGGCCAAACGTTGGCTTCAAGAGGTCGTCGAGCAAGAAGAAGGCAAACACGCGCGCCAATACCGGTCCTTACCGCCTCGCAGCGAAACGGAGCGCCAGCGGAAGAACTGGTGAAAAGGTAAAACACCAACAGATAGCCTCAGCGAAAACCCTCCTCTGAGCACTGCCCAGCCCTCAGTCGTCCACTCGAAACTTGAAGCCCACTCCGTGAACGTTTTCAATCTTGATGCGCTCGTCGCGCCTGAGGTATTTGCGCAAGCGCGAAATGAATACGTCTAAACTGCGACCTAAAAAATAGTCGTTTTTGCCCCAAACCGTCTCCAAGATGTAAGATCGTTTAATCAGCTGGTTCCGGTGCTCGTTGAGCAGCCGCAGCAAGTCTGCCTCCTTTTGCGTAAGGGTTTCGCCTTCTTCGTCGCCGTAGGCGAGCAGGAGGTTGTCGTAATCAAACCAATATTGGCCAATGGGCGTCCGCCCACCCATGCGGTTAGACTCGCCAAAGCCCGAACGACGCAAAAAAACATGCACTTTTAAGATTAACTCTTCTATGCTGAAGGGCTTCACCATGTAATCGTCAGCGCCAATTTTGAGGCCCTTTAAGCGGTCCTCACGCATCGTTTTTGCTGAAAGGAAAATGATGGGGACCTCCCTGTCGCGCTTGCGAATTTCGGCGGCCAGGTCGAAGCCATCCACCTCAGGCAACATCACGTCGAGAATGTATAGGTCAAACTTCCGACCCGATTGTATCACATCGAGCGCTTCCTTTCCGTCGGTGATGTGGGTTACTTGAAAACCTTCGCGCTCGAGGTTGTCGCGCGTAACGTAGCTGAGGCTTTCGTCATCCTCAACGTAGAGCAAGTGCGGCACAGGTGCTGATGGCATGGCAGAAGCGGCAGCAGGGTGAGTGGGCTTAACGGTACGAGATGCAAACTTAGCGCAAAACGCCTTTTTAGCAGCAGCAACACTTATCCCTAAGACGTCTTCACAAAGTTCTACGAGCGCAGCTACCGGACCTGTTTGGGAGGCGGCAGAGAAAGTGAAAAGTATCTTGTTGGTGGATGGGCATCCAGAAGTCCGTTAGGATTGTCCGCGTTTGTAGAGGGTTATTTTCCCTGCGGGAGCACGATGGTAAAGGCGCTGCCTTTGCCCGGCTCACTGCGCACCTCGACGGTGCCTTTGTGGGCTTCCACAATGGCTTTCACGTAGCTGAGGCCCAAGCCGAAGCCCTTGACGTCGTGCAGGTTGCCGGTGTGGACGCGGTAGAATTTATCGAAGATGTGCTTTCGAGCTTCTTTACTGATGCCGATACCTTTGTCTTCGACGGTAATGGCCACGCTTCCGTTGGGCAGGTTGCGGGTTCGGAGGGTGATGTCGGGTCGTTCTGGGCTGTATTTGTTGGCGTTGTCGAGCAAGTTGTGGATGACATTGGCCAAGTGAGTAGCATCGGCTTGCACTATGGGCTGTGTGGCTTGCAGTTCGAGTTTGAGCGAGCCATCGCGTTTTTCTACCTGTAGGCTAAAGTTTTCAGCGGCTTGTTGGATGAGGGTGTGCAGGTTGACCTCGGCCAGTCGCAGTTGGATTTCGTTGCGGTCCAGTTGAGCGATTTGCAACACGCGTTCTACTTGGCTGTTCATGCGGCGGTTTTCTTGCCGGATGATTTCGGCAAAGCGCTGGATGCGCTCCGGGTCTTGAATGACCATGGGGCTGACGATGCTGTCGGTGGCCAAGGAGATAGTGGCAATGGGGGTTTTGAATTCGTGTGTCATATTGTTGATAAAGTCCGTTTTCATTTCCGACAGTTTTTTCTGTCGGAAGATGACTTGGATGGTGTACCAGAAGCAAAAGAGGATGATGCCGGTGAAAACGATGGAAAGGATGAGGCTCTTCCACACGGAGCCGAGCACCCATCGCGTGCGGTCAGGGAAGTAGATGGCCAAGTAGCCGGGTGACTCGACGTCTTTAGGGAACAGCGCTACGCGGTAGGGCGAATTGTAGAGCGAGGTGGCGCCTTTGGCGGTGAGGTGCGGGGTGTTTTCAATGACCACGTAGTAGCCGTTCATGATGACGAAGCTACTGCGCACTTTGGAATAGACTCCGTATTGGTAGGGGGCGTCGATGCCTCGGCTGTTGAGTTCTTCGCGCAGCGACTGGTCGAGCAGGTCGAGCGGGATGCGCTCGGCCAGGGGACGGGAGTCTACCAGTTGGCTGACTTTCATGTATTCCCACAAGGTAGTGTGCTCTTGAAAAGACTGGGTTAGGTCGTTGGAGGGAGAGGTTAGGCTGTCTATGCGCGCCACTCGTCGGGTGGCCTGTCCGCTTTCGAAGTATTGGGCGGCGCGGCGCAGGTTTCGGTTGAAGTCGGAGGACGATTTGAAGGTAGCTCTCAGTACTTCTAGAGCGGTAATGTCTTCGTAGTACTCGATTTTATCGGCCACGCGGTTGAGGATGGCGTAGACGTTCTTATCGAACTGCTCTTCGTTGAGGCGGATGTTCCAGCCTATCCAATAGATTTGCATGCAGATGATGCCGATAAGGGCGGCGGTCATCATGCCGATGATCAGCCGGATGCGCAGCGGGTCCATATAGTTATGAGCAGGCAGAGGCGTTCTGCACCATTCAGCGAGTTAGATGACACTTTAGCGCTTATGCTGAGCGCAGATGTGGTTGGCGAAAGTACGCAAATTTTGGCGGCAGCGGTAGGTGTGCAGTCCTTCGGCGCCTATCGCTACAGCAAGGGCCAATCCAATGAAGAAGTGTTGTAGGGCCTGTATAGCCTCATTGTAGGAGTAAAAGAATGGCCGCACGACGAACAGCTCAGTTGCGGCTGCGGTTAATGCTGCAAAGAAGAGCCCCATGCAGATTGCCCAGCAGCGCGACAGCCAGGGCGGGCGCTGTCGGAGCAAGCACTCGCGTAGGGCGTCCCAAGCGCGCCGATCGAAGGCGTACAATTTCAGGTATTCGCGCCACACATGTTCGGCCTTGGGCCATTGCCGTTGCTGTGTGAGTGCTTCCGCTTTGCGCGCCAGCAGCCGAGCCAGAATATCCTGACCGCCCCATCGGGTAATGTTTTGCACGATGACCCACTCGATAAGGTGGTCCAACATGACGATTGCCTGCCCATACGCACCCACGGCATACAGCGCTTCGGTGTAGGTGTAGGCACAGTCGAAATACTCGCTGTCGTCTAAGGCCCGCAACTCGTCTTCGTATTGTTCAAAATAGCGAATGATGCCGTAGTAGTTTGCGGCATCAATCGCTTTGAAATTCCGATACAAGCGCAAATGCTGAGCAGGCAAGTACGCCATACTGAGGCAGGAGTGACTGTTTAGAAGCGGTAGAAAGCTACCGGCATGTTGTCGTCGAAGATACCCGTAAGCACAGGATTCTGAACGTTGGCCGTGTATTCGCGCACTTTGATGCGCACGTAGTTGTATAACTCTCGAATGGTGATAATGTTGTCGCCATTGGCGTTCGCTTCTCCTTTCATGCCGCGCAGTAGATAGTAGGTAAAGACGCCTTGGCGCAGGCCGTGGTCCTCTAAAGACAGCTCTTCGGCTTTGGAGGACATGAGCAGAGCGATGCCGCCGCTCGACTCTTCGAAGGCCTCATAGTAGCGGCTAAGCGACACGGGAGCCGGTCCTTTGGCGGCTAAGCCGTAGTTGAGGGTTCCGCTGTGGCAAGCGTCGGCGATGCACACTTTGTGTTTAGCCTGGCTTTGCAAAAAGATTTGCTTGATTTCTTCGTGGCGGAGTTTGTTGTTGAAGCCGTCGTAATCTACGGGTAAGAAACATCCTTCGAGGCCGTGGCCGCTGAAAAAGAAGAGGATGACGTCGTTTTTATCGGCTTTGAGGAAGTACTGGCGCATGGCGCGCAGGATGTTTTCGCGCGTGGCATTTTCGTCTACGAGGACGACGATCTGGTCGTCGGGCAAGGCACCGCCTTCGGGGCTTTTGAGGAAGGAGTAGAACCGGTAGGCATCGTCGTCGGTGTAGCGCAGCGAGGGCATGGCCGTATAACGCCCTACGCCTACAATGACGGCGTAAATTTTGACGCCTCGAGTTACCTCTACGCGCACGGGGTTGTTGGGCATAGCTTCTTCGGCAGACAGCTCGTGCATGACGTGCCCATTTACCCATACGGCTCCAGTGGCCCGTTGGCCCGAATAGAGGACGCCTTGACCGTTAGGAGCGCCGTTGGCCCATTGGCCTTCGTAGCGGTCGCCACTGGCATAGTAACAGATGCCCTTGCCAAAGGGGACACCGCCCTGAAACTCGCCGATCCAGCGGGAACCGTCGGGATAGTCGTAGTAGCCCGTTCCGGTGCGGCAGAACGTAGTGTTGCAGTTGCGCAGGCCGGCGATGTTGTTGCGGCCGCTGCCGGTGTTGGTGGTGCTCGCATTGGTCGTAGAGGGAGGCGGAGGAGCGGTGCTCGTCGTCTGGGTGGGCTTATCGGCATTGCTGAGGCGTGTTTGCAGTTTGCCAGCTACCCAGATGCCTTCGTCTACGCGGCCATCCCGATAGACCAAACGGCCGCGGCCCTCCTTTTTGTTGTCCTTCCAACTACCGGTGTAGTAGGCGTTGTCGGGATAGTACATCGTGCCTTGGCCGTCGAACTTGCCAAACTTAAAGGTGCCCTCATAGCGTTCTTTAGAGGCGAAATAGTAGATTCCTTGCCCATGCGGCTGACCTGCTTGCCACTGGCCGACGTAGCGGTCGCCGTTTTTGAACACGTAAGTGCCCGTGCCGTTAAGGCAGTCGCCCTGTACGCACTGAGCAGACAGATTTTGGGACGCGCCCATCCATAGGGCAAGCGGCGGGAGGATGAACCAAATAAGACCCTTCATAGAAATGCGATTTTGGATGGATGATTGAAACGAAGGTTAAAACGTAGGAAGGGTGCAAATACTGTTATGTAAAGATTAAAGTCTGCACCTAGGCTTCAGCGTGCGAAGGTCGTAAAAGCATCGGAGCATACGCGTGTGCAGGGGACATCGTTTTTTTTTTCCGAATACTGTGCCAGATGTGCTACACATGGTTTCGCGCCCTACCTTTGTGGGCCACTTAGCAACGTTTTTATTTCTGATATTCAAATTTTTAAAAAAATAGGCTATGCTTAAAAAAATCGTCTTTTCCGCATCTTTTGCTGCTGTAATCTTGGCATGTGGGCAACGGGCTTCCGACACCGCAAAACTGGAAGTGGAGCAAAGTTTCGGGGCGCCTACTACCCCAGAGGGCGCTGTTCCGTACACCGAACTGCCGGCGCGCATGGGCGACAAGGATTCTATAGCGATCAAACTCATCGGTAAAGTGGGGGAGGTCTGCCAGAAAAAAGGTTGCTGGATGACTATCGTGGCCGAAAATTCGGACCTGCCGGAAATGCGCGTAACGTTCAAGGACTACGCCTTTTTCATGCCCAAAGACTTAGCCGGCAAGCGCGTGGTCATTGACGGCTTTGCCTACGTTTCGGAAACGTCGGTGGAAGAATTGCGCCACTACGCTGAGGATGCTGGCAAATCGCCTGATGAAATTGCAGGCATCACAGAGCCGCTGCGCGAGGTGGCTTTTGAAGCCGCGGGTGTATTGGTGCTCAAGCAGTGAGTGGGTCGTCTACCGGCTCAACCGCAAGACGCCCTTTTGGCGCCTCCTCTGAAGGGCCTTAGAAGGGCGTCTTTAAGTCTTCAGTACGGAGCGCTGCGCACCCCGACCACATAGAACATCTCCATAGGTGCCTTGTTTTTGGCGGAGATGAAGCCGCGCGGCTGCCACTCGAACTCGTATTTGGCCTTCCAGTAGGTGCTTTCGCTAACGTTGACGCGGCCCGGCTCGCAAGCCTCTTCCACGCGAGCAGCGGTGTTGACGGTATCGCCCCAGATGTCGTAGGCGAATTTCTTTTCTCCCACTACGCCAGCCACAACAGGGCCGGTGTGAATGCCGGCGCGCGCCTCAAAGTAGGGTAGGCCCTGGTTCATGCGTTCGGCTTTGAGGTGAAGGAGAAAGTCTTGGATTTGTAAGGCGGCTTTCACTACGTCGGAAGGGCTGGCGTTTTTGTCCGATAAGCCGCTAGCGCAAATGTAAGCATCGCCCACGGTTTTAATTTTTTCGATGCGATACTGTCCAATGATGCGGTCGAACGTGGTGAAGCAGTAGTCCAGCTCGGCGACGAGCTGCTCAGGGGTCAGTTTTTCGGCGATGTGGGTAAAGCCGACGAAATCTACGAACATGACGGTGGCCTCGTCGTATTTGCGGGCCGCCACTTTGTTTTTGACTTTGAGCTCCTGGGCAATGGCTTTGGGCAGGATGTTGAGCAATAGCTCATCGCTGCGTTTTTGCTCGATTTCGATGATCTTATTTTTGGCAGCTAGGGCTTTGGCCGTGCGTTGTTTGCCCTGATAGAGCAGGAAGAGCAGGGCTGCGATGATCAGGATAACGGCCGAAATGACGAGCAATAAATTGCGGGCAGCTTCCGATTTTTGGCGTTCAACTTCTAATTGGGCAGCGATGGTTTTCTGACGCTGGATTTCGCGCTCTTGCTGGGCTTTGATCATGGAGTCGAGCATTTGGCTTTCCGTCATGGTTTTCAGCAGGCGGTTTTTGACGTTTTCTAAAGAGTCGGCCTGCCGTCGGGTTTGGGTGATTTCGGCCTCGCGCTTGCCCAGTTCTTGCTGAGTGAGGACCTGCACCTGTTGCATCTGTTGCTTGTAGGCAGTCTCTATTTCCTGGGTTTTGCCCGACAGTTGGGCGACCTGCTCCCTGAGGTTTCGGTTTTCGGCCTCCAAAGTGGCTATTTGGGCCTCTAAGCGGCGGGCCACATCGCCGCCGGTGGTGCCTCTGCCGGTGTTTTCTTGCAGATAGCTGATCATTTCTTGGCTCCACTTGAGGGCTTCCTGAAAGTTTTTTTGTTCTTTGCTGAGGTTCATTAGCTTATCGGCAGCAGCAAGGGCGACGTCGCGATGCCCGTAGTTGCGAGCGGTGTTCCAAGCTTCGAGCAGGCGAGCAGAGGCCTCTGGATACTTTTTGCGGCGGTATTGAGCGTCGCCGCTGAGCAGAATGGCATCGGAAGCCATGCGTTTTTCGCCCAGTTGAATGGCTATTTCATAGGCTTGATAGGCCATGTCGGCGGCTTCGCCAAAGTTTCGGGCGTTTGTTAGGGCGCGGGCCAAATCGTAGCTGATCTGCATGCGCTCGTTTTTAGTCTGTGCTTTGCGCAAATTTGCCTTCAGCTCCGCCACAGATTGCGCCCACGACACTGAAGCAAAACCTAGCCCAGCCAGACATATTGCTATAAATACGGGAAGTTTCATGATCAGATCCCGGCTTTTCGAACTTGTAGTCAAACCCAGGCCCAAAAGTGAAAATTTCTGCTGGAATTCCCAGTGCAAAAAGCCAATGCCAGTACTTTTACCGGTCTAATGCGGC
The DNA here is from genome assembly GCA_937934275.1 of uncultured Saprospiraceae bacterium. GTDB lineage: Bacteria > Bacteroidota > Bacteroidia > Chitinophagales > Saprospiraceae > M3007. The sequence continues at coordinate 10,844 of CALHAM010000038.1, forward strand.
ACAAACGCTTATGCGCATCTACCCTTTTCGAGCCATCTTACCCCTATTTGAGCGCCTTGCCTCTCCCGACGATTTCTGTGCTAATGCTAAACACGCTTTTTTAGATTACCAGCGCGACCACCTACTCAGGTATTTAGAGGAAGAGGCGGTCTTCATCTATCAGATCCAAACGCCTCACCGGAGGCATACGGGCATTGTTGCTACCAACGACTTAGACGACTTACACACCGGCAAGGTCAAAAAGCACGAGCGTACTTTGAGCGAACGGGAAGTGCGTCAGCAAGAGCTCTTCCTGCGTTGGGAGGCCGTCCTAAAGCCTGTGCTGTTTACCTTTCCGCCCATACCCGACTTGAACGCCTGGATGCAGTCCTTCATTCAGCACTACCCACCGCTCTTTACCGTCTACTTCGCCGAAGAACACCAAACCCATCGCGCCTGGATGGTCAGCGACCCCGCCCAGATCCGCCGTGTTCAGAAGATTTTTGCTCAGCAGGTTCCCGACGTTTATATCGCCGACGGCCACCATCGCACCTCTACCCTGGCCCTACTGCGCCAACAACAGGAGAAATACCCGCATATGGACTTTGGGCGCCTCTTTAGCGCTTATTTCGCCACCGATCAACTGGACATTTTGGACTATAACCGGGTGGTCGAAGGGCTAAGTGGCCTGCAGCCCGAGCAGTTTTTTCACCGCTTAGGACGTTTGTGCTCCATAGAGTATGTGGAACACCCGCGCAAGCCGCGGCACAAGCACGAACTCAAAATGCTTTTCCGAAACCACTGGTACCGCCTGCACTGGCGCCCCGAATGGCTCCAATATGCCCAGCGCAACGATTCTATGCCCGTACTGCTCGATGTGTCGCTCCTCAATGAGCTCATTTTGCAGCGCATCTTAGGCATTCCAGATGTGCGCACCGACACGCGCATCACCTATGTGGAGGGCAGCAAAGGCCTCAAAGGCATCCGAAAAGCCGTCGGTCAACACCCCGAGCGCATCGGCTTCGCACTTCACCCCGTCTCCTTCGACGACATGATGCGCATTGCCGATGTAGGCGAAACCCTGCCGCCCAAAAGCACCTATTTCGAGCCGAGGATGAAATCAGGGATACTGATTAAACCGTTGCGGAAGTAACTGCGCTGCCTCAAATGCCACAGCCAGCGCTTGTTGCGACCCAATAGCCAACCCTCAAGGCCCTCGGTGTGTTTAAAGGCAGCTGGTGCGCAAAAAAACTGCGAGGTGGCTCTGGGCTGTGTAGGTACATACCACTGCATAAAGACGCTTACCTTAGCGCAAAAAATAACTTTTTCGGTCGCTCAATCACCGACTCATGCTTGAACTTCCCGTTATTAGCGATACGCTGCCTACGCGGGCCAAACGGCCTGAATGGCTCAAAGTGCGCCTGCCCATGGGCGAAAACTACCGCAAAGTGCGCAGTATTGTGGACGAGTTTCAGCTGCACACCATCTGCCAGAGCGGCAACTGCCCTAACATGGGCGAATGCTGGGGAGCCGGCACTGCCACATTCATGATTTTGGGCAACGTTTGTACGCGCTCTTGCTCCTTTTGCGCCGTCAAAACCGGCCGGCCCACCGAATACGACGAGGACGAGCCGCGCCGTGTAGCCGAAGCCATTTGGCTCATGGGCGTCAAGCATGCCGTCATCACTTCCGTTAACCGCGACGAGCTCAAAGACCGCGGGGCCGAAATCTGGTATCGCACCGTGCGCGCTGTCAAAGAGCGCAGCCCAACCACCACCATCGAAACCCTCATTCCCGACACTAAAGCCAACTGGGAGGCCCTCGAACGCATGATCAGCGCCGGACAGGAAGTGGTCAGCCACAACATGGAAACCGTGCGCAGCCTGTACCGAAAAGTGCGCCCACAGGCCAAGTACGAGCGCAGCTTAGAGCAAATACGCCGCATCAAAGCCTACGGCAAACGCACAAAAAGCGGCATTATGGTCGGCCTGGGCGAAACGAAAGAAGAAGTCTTCCAACTCATGGACGACCTTTTGGAAAACGGCTGCGACATCCTGACCATTGGCCAATATTTGCAACCTACGAGGATGCACCTCGACGTGGCGGAGTTTGTGCCCCCCGAAGTCTTCGCTGAATACAAGGAAGTAGGCTTGTCGAAGGGCTTCAAATACGTGGAAAGCGGGCCGCTCGTGCGCTCCAGTTACCACGCCGAACGACACGTATTTTAGGTAAAGTTTTTTATCCCTTGCGAGATTTGCCTCTGCGGGCAGAGCAAGGTTTTGCTGTAGAAAAACGATGGGAAAAACCGTACTTATTGCTGGCGGTAGCGGCTTCATCGGTCGCCGATTAGTGGAAATGCTGCAAGCGCAAGGGTACAGCGTCCGCCTGCTGACGCGCACGCCGCGTGCTCCACACCATTACGCTTGGGATCCCTCGGCTGGGCAAATAGACGACGCCGCTGTTCAGGGTGCTGACGTGGTCATACATTTGGCTGGGGCTGGCATTGCGGAAAAGCGCTGGACACCTGCGCGCAAACAACTCATCATAGCCAGCCGAACGGAGAGCGCGCGAGTGCTGCGCGAAGCTTTTCAACGCCTGCAGCACTTACCTGAGGTCTATCTGGCCGCCTCAGCCATCGGCTATTACGGCAACTCCGGAGAGCGCTGGATGACCGAGGATGATGCTCCCGCTGACCGGGGTTTCCTGAGTACTTCCACCATTGAATGGGAGCGCGCCACGGAAACCGTCAGCGCCCTGGGCATTCGCACTGTCGTTTTTCGCATCGGCATTGTGCTTGAACAGGAGGGCGGCGCCTTACGCGAAATCCTGCGCCCGCTGCGCTTTGGGATCGGCGCCTATTTTGCCGATGGGCAAGCGTGGTACTCGTGGATCCATCGCGACGACGTGTGCCGCATGTTCCTGTGGGCCCTCCACCATCCGCGCGCCGAAGGCATCTACAACGCCGTAGCGCCTCACCCCGTGCGCAACCGCGAGCTGGTGCGCGCTACGGCTCGCGCCATGGGCCGATGGGCCGTTTACGTGCCTGCTCCTGCCTTCGCCCTGCGCCTTGCCTTGGGCGAAATGGCCGACGTAGTGCTCAACAGTACTCGCGTGTCGGCGGAAAAAATACGGCAGGCGGGTTTCTCTTTTCAATATCCGCACCTCGAAGAGGCCCTTGCGCACATCTTCACGCCTTAGCCACGCGCCCCTGTCACCCACCTTTGCCCTTAAAAAAACCTTTAAACGCCAGAACGACAGCCCTGACCGTCTCCCTACTTTCCCTGTTTTCTCAACCACAACAAACGATGACTACTTGGCTGCCCATTCCCGCAGACTCCGATTTTTCCGTCTACAACCTGCCCTTTGGCGTTGTCCGAACGCCCAGTGGGCGCATCACCGCAGGTGTGCCCATAGGCGATCGCGTCATTGACCTGACGCTTGCCGCCGACAAAGGTCTGTTTGGCGCCCGCCGACCTCACGTACGCCTGTTCGAACAGCCGACGCTCAACGACTTTATCGCGCTGGGCAACGACTTCGCCCGCCGCATCCGCCGCCGCCTGCAGCAGTGGCTGAGCCAGGAGAAGCCTCCGAAAAATGCTGAAGACATCCTTCTTCAGCGCGCAGAGGTGCGCCCTCTGCTGCCCTTGCGCATTGGCGATTACACCGACTTCTACAGCAGCATCGAACACGCCACCAACGTGGGTAAAATGTTTCGGCCCGACAACCCACTGCTGCCCAATTGGCGCTGGTTACCTGTAGGCTACCACGGCCGCTCGTCGAGCATCGTCGTAGACGGCACGCCTATACGCCGCCCAAACGGACAAATCTTGCCCAAAGGCGCCGAAGCACCTGTCTTTTCGGCTACCCAACAACTGGATTTTGAACTGGAAATGGCCTTCGTCATCGGCAGAGAAAGCGCTCTAGGCCAACCCATACCCATTGAGCAAGCCCATGAGCACATCTTTGGCTTGATGTTGTTCAACGACTGGAGCGCACGCGACATTCAGCGCTGGGAATACGTGCCGCTGGGGCCGTTCTTGGGCAAAAACTTCGCCTCCTCTGTTTCGCCCTGGATTGTTACGCTCGAGGCCTTAAAGCCTTTCCGCACCCGCGGTCCGGTGCAGAAACCCCAGCCGCTGCCTTATCTGCACTGCCGTGGCTGGCAACACTACGACATCCACCTCGAGGTCAGCATACGCCCACCGGATGGACCAGAAACGGTCGTCTGCCGCACCAATACGCGCTACTTGTACTGGTCTATGGCCCAGCAGTTGGCCCACCACACCGTCAACGGCTGTAATGTGCGCCCGGGCGATTTAATGGCTTCCGGTACCATCAGCGGCCCTACGCCCGACAGTTTCGGCTCTTTGCTCGAGCTGGCCTGGGGCGGCCAAAAACCCATCGCATTGGCCGATGGCTCCACGCGCACCTTCTTGCTCGACGGCGATACCGTCACGATGCGCGCCTATGCGCAAAAGGGCAGTCTCCGCGTGGGTTTCGGGCAGGTGAGCGGCACGATAATGGCTGCTGAAGCGTAAGCCGAAGGAAAAAGGGAGGCTGCCAAAGTTTCAGGGGAGGAAGTGGCCAACCATTCGATGGGAATACTCAAAAGTCGCACTTCTCCCCGTGCTGACGCAGCCATTGTTTGCAGCGTTCGAAGTCGGGCATATACTGCGCTACCACAGCCCAAAAGCGCTCGGAGTGGTTCGGCTCCACCAAGTGCACCAGCTCGTGAAGGATGACGTAGTCTTGCACTGGGCGCGGGGCGAACAGCAAGCGCGTGGAGAGGTTGATGTTGCCACAGGCAGAGCAGCTGCCCCAGTTGCTGGTGTTGTACTTGAGGCAGATGGTTCGGATGGGCCGGTTAACCGTGCGGCGGTTGAGGTCGTGTACGCGCTGTTCTATTTCGGGCCGAAAGTCGCGCGCTACCACACGCGAAAGCAGCTTCCGAATGGTCTTTGCGCGCTCGGACGGCTCCGCGTTTCGACACAGCCGCAAGGCGATGGTCGAGCCTTTCAGACGGGCTACCTGCGTCTGGCGATCTTCTTCGACCACCTGCAGCGTGTAGCGGCGTTCGCCCACCACCAGCGTGTCGCCATCTCGGTACTCCCGCCAGGCGAAGCGCTGCATCAAATGAGGGTGCCGTTCAACCATCTGCTCAGCCCATCGAAGCATCAGCCCTATTTCCCGAACCGTGTCTTCAGGGCCGTAATGATGCGGCACGCGCAAAATGAGGCGGCGGCGCGCCACCGCATAGCGGCAATCTGAGCGCCGCTCTAAAAATACCTTCATCGGCACTTCTACGCCTTTCAGCTGGACCCTGAAATCGGCACTGCGCGTTTTTGCTCTCATGTTAATGCGCTGCTAATGGTACGGAAAGGTCGGTCGAGGAAGCGAACTTTGCCAACAGTTTCGCCACAAAAACGGGAAAGGGCCGACATCTTCGCTAAATGACGGACCTCTCTGCTCTTTCAACGCTGTTTTAGCCCAAACGCATAGCGTCTTTACAGTATGGCCATCCTTTTATTCTATGTAACGCATCCCGACGAGGCAACGGCAAGGCGCATTGCCGGCCAAATGGTGGAGCAGCGCCTCGCTGCGTGCGCCAACGTCTTTCCGATTCAAAGCGCATACTGGTGGGACGGCGCCGTGCAAACCGAAGGCGAATGGGTGTCTATTCTGAAAACCAGCCCTTGTTGCGAGGCCGCCTTAGAAAAGGCCTTGCGGGCCGTGCACCCCTACCAAACTCCTTGCTTCTTGCGCTTCGAAGCGCGAGCCAATGAAGACTACGAGCGCTGGATTATGGACAGCCTCGAGGATAATGGAAATCCAGAACAATGACTTGGCGCATTCGACGCATTTGCCGTAAAACGCAGCCTTTGCCATAGTTCTCTTGGCGCAGTGCTTTAAAAACAACTTTATTGGGCCTTTTCCGGTCTAGTTTTCCTCTCCACCTAAACACAGATGCTCTTTATGCAGAAACAGTTCTTTTTTTCTTCGGTCCTAACCCTCCTTGTGGTGTCGTTCAGCAGTGCCTTAATGGCCCAACAGGAAACGACGGCTGTGAAGTGGTACTCGTGGGAAGAGGCGGTGGCGCTGCACCAAAAGCGGCCGAAAAAAATTTTTGTCGATGTCTACACTTCCTGGTGCGGCTGGTGCAAGCGCATGGATAAGGTAACGTTTAGCGATTCGACAGTGGCGGCATACCTGAATAAGCACTTTTACCCCGTGAAGCTCGATGCCGAGCAGCGCGCCGACATTCCATTCAACGGCGAGGTGTTTAAGTTTGTGGAAACTGGCTACGGCAAGGGCATCCACACGCTGGCCTATTCGCTTTTAGATGGGCGTTTGAGCTATCCCTCCATGGTGTACCTCAATGAGAAGTTCGAGCGCATCATGATTTCGCCGGGCTATAAAGAGGCTTCCGACATGCTCAAGGAGTTGCGCTTTGCCGCTGAGGAGGCCTACAAAACGACCACTTGGGAAGAATACCGCAACCGCAAGCCCTAAGGAGAGAAACTCACACGACGGTAATGGTCGGCCCTTGCGGCTCGATGCAAAAGCCGAAGGGCTTTAGCGAGAGGCCCTCCTGAGCAGCAGCGGCCTCGAAGTCGGCTTCGTGCCCCGGAGCGACGGCTACGAGCAGGCCGCCCGCCGTTTGCGGGTCGGCCAGCAGGGCGCGCAGGCGCTCATCCTCGACCCCGGCGATGTGAGCGCTGTAGCTGTCCCAATTGCGCTGGGTAGCGGCGGGTACACAGCGCAAACGGAGGTAAAGGTCGAGTACGTCGGGGGCCAGCAAAGGGACGCATTCGGCGTGAATGATTGCGCCCACGCCGCTGGCTTGGCACATTTCAAGCAGGTGGCCCAACAGGCCAAAGCCCGTAACGTCAGTCATGGCTTGCACGTAGGGCAGCTGTCCAAAGCGCGCGCCGGCCTTATTGAGCGTCTTCATAAGCGCTGGAGCCAGCTGCGCGTGTTCGGGCTGCAGCTGGCCGTATTTCTGGGCCGTAGTCAGGATGCCCACCCCGAGCGGCTTTGTCAAGTACAGTTGCGCCCCGACTCGTGCACCGCTGTTGCGCTTCAGGTGCTCGATGCGCACGCGCCCACTGACGGCCAGCCCAAACATTGGTTCCGGGCTGTCCACACTGTGCCCACCCGCCAACGGAATGCCCGCTGCCGCACAGGCGCGCCGCCCACCCTGCACCACCGAACCCGCCACCTCCATCGGGAGAAAATTAACCGGCCAGCCCAAAATAGCAATGGCCACGAGCGGCTCGGCTCCCATGGCGTACACATCGCTGATGGCGTTGACGGCAGCGATGTAGCCGAATGTCTCGGCGTCATCCACAATGGGCATGAAGAAGTCTGTCGTGCTCACCAGGGCCGTGCCGTCGCCCAAATCATACACCGCGGCGTCGTCGCGCGTCTCGTGGCCCACCAGCAGCTGAGGGTAATGGCCTGCGCTTTCCTGCGCGCTGGCCCTCAAGAGGCGGTCGAGCGCCTCAGGGGCAATCTTGCAGCCACAGCCAGCGCCGTGCGAAAACTGGGTGAGTTTGAATTCGTCTGCAGCCATGGCGAGCATTAGCTTTTTTTAAAATTGTACGGTCATGCTCAAGCTGGGCAGAATGGGCAGCTGGTTGACGCGCTGGTAGCGCACGCGGTCGAAGTAGAAGATGTTGGGCCGATTATAGAGGTTGGTGGCCGAGGCGATGATTTCCGCCTTGAGGTATTTGGTGAACGTCAGCGTGCGCTTGACCGACACATCGAGGCGGTGGTAATAAGGCAAGCGCCCGCCGTTGCGCGTCGTCGAGTAGAGAATGCCTAAGTTGCCGTTGCTCGTCAGCACATCGGTATTGATGCCTCGGTTAAAGTCAAAAACCGTGTAGAAGCCCTGGGTTTGAGTGAAGGGGAAGCCCGAGCCGAGGTTCCAGCGGGCGCCAAATTCCCACTCCTTTTTAGCACCGGCCTGGTAGGTGGTAACGATGTTCATGTTGTGCCGGCGGTCAAAGATAGGCGGGTACTCTTGTTGGCCATCGAAGCGCGTAACGAAGGCAAAGGAGTAGGCCCCCCACACGTAAAAGCGCTTTGCTTCCCATTTGCCCGAGAAGTCAATGCCGTAGGCTTTGCCCGTTTCGGTGATGTAGTTGGGTTCTTGCGGCAGGGTTTTGAAGCGATTGAGCGCCAACAGTTGGGTGAAGTTCTTGTAGTAGCCTTCGATGTTGAGGTCGAAGTTGTTGGTAACGTCAATTTCGAAACCGGCGACGCCGTGCACCGATTTTTGGAGGCGGTGGTCGGTGCGCTCAGTAGTAGAGCCGGGCTTGAAGACTGTTTCTTCGGGGCCGGAGAGGAAGCCTACAAAGAGGTTGACGACGTCGCGCTCGTTGACGGTAGCCAACAGGTTTTGCGAGTACCAGCCGCCGGCGGCTTTCAGGCGGAAGCGGTCGGTGATGTTGTACTTCAGGCCCAGTCGCGGCTCGGGCGAGATGTCGTTGAGCGACAGGTAGTATTGGAAGCGGAAGCCAGGCTCGATGACGAGGCCTCCCATTTTGTATTTCCAGCGCAGGTAGAAGGCCAGTTCGGTGGTATTTTCGATCTGCTCGATGCGCAGGCCGCGGAAGTTTTCAAAGGCAAAATCGGTGCGAAAGCCGTTCAGTTCTAGGCCGTAGCGGAACTCGCTGTTGCGGTCGAAGTTGGTGAAGTTCAGCGCAGCAAAGAAGCCGTTGATGCCGCTGCTGCGGGGTTTGCGGTCGGCCTCTTGAATACGCGAGTTGTAGGCGGAGTAGGTGAGCACTCCATTGACTACAGTGTTCGAGTTAGCGGGAATGAGGGTAAAGTCCATGCCGCCGCCGGAGCTTGTCCAGTTAAAGTCGGCGATGTCGAAGCGCACGCCGTCGTCGTAGTTGAAAGCGAAGAAATTGACTTGACTGCCGCTACCGGTCATGAGCGAGACTTTGCCGTACAGGTCGCGGTATTGAAAGGGGATGCCGTTGCCGTCGTTGACGTAGGGGTAAAGTTGCTTGCCCGCGCGGTCGATGAGGGCTTGTTTTCCAGCCAGCACGAAGGATATGCTGCTGCCGCCGTCTTCGCGCAGCGGCACGATGGGGCCTTCCACGATGGCGCGTGCCTGGAAGGGGCTAGCCGACACCAACCCCGCTAAGCGCTTGCGATTGCCCTCGCGCGTCTTTACGTCCACGATGGCCGAGATGCGACCGCCGTGTTCGGCGTTGAAGCCGCCCGTGAGTACATCTACGTTGCGGATGAGTTCCGTCTCAAAAACGGAGAAAAAGCCGATGCTGTGAAAGGGGTTGTAGATGGTCATGCCGTCCAGCAAGATGCGGTTCTGCACCGGCGAACCGCCGCGGATGTACAGCTGCCCTCCTTGGTCGCCCGTGAAGATGACGCCCGGCAACACCGTGAGGTATTGCGCAATATCGGCCTGCCCGCCCGTGGAGGGCAGCGCGCGTATCTGCTTGGGGGTTACCGATATTTTCGATACCTGAATCTCGGTGCGCGCTTGCTCCTTCTTACCGCTGATGACGATCTCTTCCAAACTCCGGCCGCTTTCCTGCAAGGTGATGTTTTTGAAGAGCACCTCTCCGCCCTTGATGATCACTTCTAGTGCGTAGTCGTCGTAGCCCACGTAGGTTACTTTGAGCCGATAGGTGCCGGGCGGCAGGTCAGCGATGGAGAAAAAGCCGTTGATATCGGTGGCTGTACCGCGAGTTTCGGGGCCTTCCACCTGTACGGTAGCAAAGGCTACCGGCTGAGCCGTCTCTTTTTCGAAGACGTTGCCCCGGATAGCGCCCCGATTGGGCTTTTGGGCAAATAGGGGCGCGGATAGCCCCAAGACTAAGACCAGCAAAAAGTAGTTTTTCATCGCCAAAGGTGCGCCTCTGTTTACTTGCAGGCGGCAAAGGTAGCCATGCCCGCTGGTTATTATCGGCTTAGAATTACACCGAGTGACAAACACGCCTTTTCTAAGGCCGAAGGCCCTACTTTTGCCTGCTTTTTTCACCCAATCGCATGAAAGGACTGCTCACTATCCTCCTGCTGTTGATTTCCAACGTTTTCATGACTTTTGCCTGGTACGGTCATTTGAAGTTCCAGCAGCTGGCCTTCTTCAAGAAAACAGGCCTTTTAGGCCTTGTCGTAGCGAGTTGGCTCATTGCCTTTTTGGAATACTGTTTCATGGTGCCGGCCAATCGCATCGGCTACCAGGGCAACGGTGGGCCGTTTTCGCTGCTGCACCTAAAAGTCATTCAAGAGGTCATCACTCTGTTGGTGTTCGTAGGCTTCACGCTGCTTTTTTTCAAGAGCGAGAGCCTTAAATGGAACCATTATGTGGGCTTAGCTCTGCTAGTGTTAGCAGTGTACTTTATTCGGCGGTAGGGAAGTGCGCTGTCGTTTGTCGAAAAGGCTTGGCGCAGAGCTACCGACGCCTTCGAAGTCAGTTTTTGTCTTTTTCGGCATCTCGGGCTGCTACCTTTGCCTCAAAACCGACCCAAACCATGCTTAAGCATTTAGACCTCTCGCGACTGCGCCGGCAGTGGAGGCCGATAGCAGTCCTGCTGCTTGTCGCAACTATAGGTTTTTATTTATGGGTCCAGAAGCGGTCTTTTAATCCGCTACATGCGGCGTCAGAACAGGCGGCAGTGGTGTGGTATGCGAGGCAGGGCATGGCTGGGCTAAACGCCGTCTTGGCTAATGAGCAGGCGGAGGCGGCTCAGCATGGTCTGCTAAAGCAATACCGCGCGGCGGTGCAAGGGCTTTCGGCTTTGCTGAAGCCCGATGTGGCTCAGATGTGGGCTGTTCGGCCGCAGGCAGCCGTGTTTAGTTTGCACCCCAACGACAGTTTGCAACCGCTGCTCGTGCTCGATGTCGGTGAGGCGCTCGAAGCGAGTCGCGTGTTAGGAGGTTCGGCAGGAGAGTGGTCCGTCTACCGGTTCAAGGGCAGCGACATTTACGAAAGTCGAGGGCGCAAGCCTTGGGCAGTGGCGGTTCGGAGCAATCTCTTGTTAGCCTCGCGCTTTTCCTATTTGGTTGAGGAGGCGTTGGTTCAGTTGAGCCACCGCGGCAGCTGGTGGAAGGCTCAAACAGAATTGACGAGTGCTCCCGTGGTGGCGGTGGTGCGCCCGAAAGCTGCTGCGGAGGGCATTTGGGCAGAGTTGGCTCTGGAGTGGAGCGGCGTTGTCGAGGCGCTGGCCTCGGCTGTAGAGGCGCTGACCGTCGGGCTTTGGCCTGATAGCAGTGAGGTTGTCGTGCGCACGGCAAGAGCAATACCTGCGGGCAAAGCCCACACGCGTACTTCGGTGTCGGCCGTACTGCCCGATCACGTTGCTCTCTACACTTGGCACACGAGTGAGCAGCCCGGCCAAGCACTGGCTGCCTTTATGCAGCCGGGGCGCAACGACGACGCCTTTCGGCAATACGTCCTTCCTTGGTGTGGGCGCGAGGCTGCCTTCGTGTGGCTGGAACCACAGCCCGCGAGCACTGCCTTCGACGGGGCATGGGTGTGCTCGGTCAGCGACGAAGGCTTAGCCCGCCGACAGCTGCAAGCCTACGGCGCGCACACCGGCATGGTGCGCCACTATCGGTATCACGCCTTTGAGATCCGCCAGTTTCTCGACCCTTCACTGCTGGCTCCGCTGCTTTTTCACGGCGTAGAAGAGCGCCTGCAAAACCCTGCCTGTAGCGTGTTCGACGGCTATGCCGTATTTGCGCCTTCTGCTGCAGCACTGGAACTGTGGTTGGACAAGTACATCGTTAGCCAGACCCTAAGCAATGACCCTACTTACCTGACGCTGCTGTCGCGTCAACGCCCTGAAAGTCAGTGGGTTGTTTTCATCAATGGGCGCTATCTGCCGCTACTGGCCCAAAAAATGTTGTCGCCACAGGCCCGGAAAGCGCAAGGGGAGATACACCGATGGGCCACTCGGGGGCTGCTCGGACTGGACTTCCAACCCGAAGGTCGAGGCGTGTGGCGCGCCAGCATAGTGCAACAACCCATCGGCCAGCAGGCAGCGACGGCGATCAGTCTGATGTGGAAAACTTCGCTGCCCGCAGCCGTTGTCGGCGTGCCGCAGTGGGTATCCTTCTCTGAAGCCGAAACAGTTCCGATAGTGTTGGCGCAAGATGCCCAAGGATATTTGCATTGCCTCGAAACCGGCGGACACCTGCGCTGGAGCAAGGCGCTTGGGCTGCCCATCCGATCCAGCATCCGCGCCTTAGGAGGACTGCCGGGCGGCCAGCCCCACTACGTATTCAACACTGCTGAGGCCCTGTGGATGCTCGACGCTCAGGGCCGAGAAGCCCTGGGCTTTCCCCTGCGCCTACAGTCGCCCGCTACCAACGGCGTCCTCATCGTGCCCTTAGAAAGCGCGCGCCGCTACGGCCTCTTCGTCGCCTGTGCCAACGGCAACGTGTACGGCTTCGACGCTTATGGCCGTCCCTTGCCCGGCTGGAATCCCAAAGCAGGCGTTGGACAGGTGCAACACCCCCTGCTGCATTTTGCTTGGGCCAACAAAGACTACATCGTCGCCCTCACCGCTCAAGGACGACTCCTGTGCGCCGATCGGGCCGGCAACCTCCACTTTGCCGACGTGCAATTGCCGGGCATCTTCACGGCTACTCCCCCGCTGTGCATCTGGGAAAAAAACACCCCTTACATCCTATGCATCAACGACGCTGGACAAGCCTTCCGCTGCTCCGTTCAAGGCCAAGTCGCGGAATACGCAGTAGGCTGGAAAACCCCACACCGGCACTTCGGAACGACCTTAAACCCTGCCCAAAATGACGGAGCCTCTCTCATCAGCCTTGTCAGCGGCCAGCGCGCCGTTATCCGCCAGCTGTCGGCCAAAACTTCGCGCCCCATAGAACTGAGCTTGCCCGAAACGGCCGATACGATTTGGGCCGCCGACCACAACCGCTTCGGCCTTCTGAGCCGCTCTTCCAGACGGGTTTTCTTGTTTCACAGTAAAGGCTCTCTCTTTAAGGGCTTTCCTCTGGGCGGCCACACGCCTTTCGACCTCCTTGCGGTTAACCCTCAAGAGCACTGGTTGGTTGTTGGCTACGACACGGAGATCTACGTTTATCGCCTGATAGAACCCTAAGCCTTTAAGGCATAACTCCCCCAGCATGCGAAGCGCGCGCTGACGGCCTCGGCACCGTTGGCACCCTATTCTTCAATTGGCTTTTCTCTTGAAAAAAAAACGCCAATTGGCGGCAAAAGAAGCCTATCTTTTCGGCGTTTTTGGCCTGTGGGCCAAAAACACAGTATCTACGTAGTTTTTGATTTACAACCATCCGCTTTTCTACTTATGAAACAACAACTACTATGCTCAGTAGCCGTAGTACTGCTGTGCGGAGGTCCTCTTATGGGGCAAATGCCTAACGGTAGTACAGCACCCAATTTTACAGTGGTAGATATTTACGGCAACTCCCACACCCTATACACGCTGCTTGACCAGGGAAAGACGGTGTATTTAGATTTTTTTGCCACGTGGTGTGGCCCTTGCTGGAGCTATCACAACAGCCACGCCCTCAGGGATCTGTGGGAACAATACGGCCCGCCAGGTACAGACGAGGCTTTCGTGATCATGATTGAAGGCGATTGCAACACTACTGTGCAGTGCATCACCAACTCGCCCGGATGTGTGGGCGGTACGCAAGGCAACTGGGCCGACGGTACTCCTTACCCTATTGCAGACAACTGCAGCGTTCGCGCCCAGTACCAGGTGTCCTTCTACCCGACGATCTATATGGTTTGTCCGGCCGACCGAAAGATTTACCACGTCGGCCAGCAGTCCGCTTCTGGCCTGTGGGCGGCGCGCAGCACCTACTGCCCGCCGCTGGTCGTCAACGTCAACGTAACCAACGTCCAGCACGTCCGCTGTTACGGCTCGAGCACTGGCGCTATTTCCATCACGGCGTCGGGCGGCAGCGGCCCCTACACTTATCAATGGTCGAACGGAGCCAATACGCAAAACCTGACCAACATCCCTGCCGGTGAATACTCGTGCACCGTAACCAACGCCCAAGGCTGGACGGGCACCGTCGGGCCGATCGTCGTTGAGGAGCCATCGGCACCGCTGCAACTCGAGATTGTCAACGTTTCACCCGTAGGATGCCAAGGCGTCTTGGGCAGTATTGAAGTGGCCTCCTCTGGTGGGTGGGACAACCACACCTACACTTGGAGCAACGGCAAGACTGGCTCGAAAATAGAAGGGCTGACCGTAGGCACCTACACGTGCACCGTAACCGACCAACTCGGCTGCACTAAGACGGTTACCCAGGTCATGCCTCCGCCGACGAACCCTGTGGCCTCCATTGAGCCACCCGGCGTCATCACCTGTGCCTCGCCCAATCTTCAGCTGCAAGGGTCGGCATCTGGAGGATACAGCAACTCGTATCTCTATCAGTGGACGGCCACCGGCGGTGGCAACATCGTTTCGGGGGCCAACACCCCCAACCCCATCGTCAATGCTGCGGGCATCTACATCCTGCAAGTAACGGAAGAAGTAACTAAATGCCGAGGCCTAGCTACCACAGTCGTTATGGCCGATACTATCGCGCCCGATGCCAACGCTGGAGTTGACACCAGCGTTACCTGCTTGACACCAGAAGTGCAGCTGCAAGGGACTGCTTCTACGGGTTCCCACTTCGTGTATATGTGGTCTGCTTTCGGCGGCGGCCATATCGTTTCCGGCGACAGCACTCTGACGCCCACTGTAGACTCGGGCGGCTATTACGTGTTGCGCGTTACCAACACCACCAACGGCTGCCACCAGCGCGATACGGCTTACGTAGCGCCCAAAAATCTGCCGCCTGCGGTAAGCATCACCCACGGGCCGATCACCTGTGCAGCCTCTTCGGTAACCCTGACCACAACTACCGGTGCTTCGCGGCCCTCTTTTGCTTGGACGGGGCCAAATGGCTTTACCTCTGAAGAGCAAAGCCCCGAGGTCTCTGTCATTGGTGTCTATGCTTTAGCGGTGCTGGACTCCGCCACCGGCTGCCTAAAATTGGATACGACTGTAGTCAAGATAGATACCCTTCCGCCCGGTGCAGCGGCTACGGGCGGAGTGCTTACCTGTGTGGTCGATACGGCGGCCTTGCATGCGGAGACCCAGTCGCAACACGCCGTTTATGCTTGGACGGGGCCACAAGGCTTTGAGAGCGACCTACCCGACCCTGTGGTTACCGTAGGCGGCCTCTACGACCTGATCATCACCGACACGCTCAACGGCTGCACTTCTACCGCCACCGCACTGGTCAACTACGATACTCTGCCGCCCGCTGCTAGCGCTGTGGCACCCACTACCCTCAACTGCAACGCTTCGCAGGTCGTCCTCGACGGATCGGCCTCGGCTCAAGGCGAGCACATCCGATACCTGTGGACGACTCAAGAAGGGCACATCGTCTCGGGCGACACGACCCTGCACCCCACCGTAGATGCCCCCGGCACCTATGTCTTGCTGGTCAGCAATGAAGCTAACGGCTGTGCCGCCATTGCCAGCGCACAGGTCATTCAGCGCGACCCCGTTAGCGCTTGGGCCGAGCAAAATACCGGCGTCTCCTGCTACGGCGGCAGCGACGGCTCTGCTACCGCTATAGGCATAGGCGGCAGCGGTGAATTCACCTACCAATGGAGCAACGGCGACCAGACCGGCACTATCGTCGACCTCACCGCCGGCGATTACACCGTAACCCTGACCGATACCGAGGGCTGTACTGCTGTCGCCACCGTCTCCATTAGTCAGCCCGCCGCTCTGCAGCCCAACGCCTCTGCCACCGCGCAAACCACTAACGGCGTCAACGACGGCACTGCCACTGCCAACCCCATCGGCGGCACCGGCACTTATGCTTACGCCTGGAGTACCGGCGAAACTACCCAAACAATTACCGGCTTAGCTCCCGGCATATACACCGTCGTCGTTACGGACGAAAACGGCTGTACGGCCGCTCAATCGGTGGTGGTGAACGCCTTCAACTGCACCATTGACGCTACGGCCACCCACACCGACGTAACCTGCTTCGGCGCTAACAACGGCACTGCCCGCGTCGCCGTAACCGGCGCTAACGAACCCGTCAGCTACTCCTGGAGCCATGGCGCTACTACCGCCGAAGTTACCCAGCTCGCTCCAGGTACTTACACGGTGCAGGTGCTCGACAACACCAACTGCGCCGATGTGTTGCAGGTCACCATCGTTCAGCCCGAGCGCCTGCTGGTTAACGCCT
>CALHAM010000039.1 GCA_937934275.1 uncultured Saprospiraceae bacterium
TACAATCGGCCGCGACCGCTTGACGATGCACTGCCCACGGCCATTGCCCAATACCTTCAAGTGCCTATCTATGGCGCCACTCAAGCGCCCAACGACCTAGTGCACACCGGCGGCAATTTTATGTCGGACGGCCTAGGCACGGGCTTCTCCTCTGAGTTGGTGTTGCAGGAAAACAGCCCGGGCAATTCCTTTGGCGTGTCTGCAAAGACAGAGGCCGACATTGACCGCATCATGGGCGAATACCACGGCCTACATCGCTACGTCAAGATGCGCGTCTTGCCCTTCGACGGGATTCACCATATTGACATGCACATGAAGCTGCTGGACGAACAAACGCTGTTGGTGGGGCAATATCCGGAGGGCATTTCCGACGGGCCGCAAATTGAGGCCAACCTCCAGTACGTACTTAGCCACTTTAAAACCTATTTCGGCACGCCCTTCCGGGTGATCCGCATTCCCATGCCTCCGCAAAACGGCCTCTACCCAAGCCAAGGAGGGCACTATCGCACCTACACCAATGCCGTCTTCGTCAACCGAACGGTCATTGTGCCCTTCTACGAAGAGCGCTACGACACTACGGCAAGGCGCATTTGGGAAGAGGCCTTGCCGGGTTACACAATTGTGGGCATCAACTGCAACCAGATGATTGCTGCACTGGGCGCTATTCACTGCATCACCAAAGAAATCGGTGCGCCCGAACCCTTGCGCATCTTACACCAGCCGATCGCTTGTGCCGTTAACCACTCCGCCACTGCAGGATACGTCGTTTGGGCCAGCGCCTACCACCGAAGCGGCATAGATTCACTCAACGTGTGTTATGCCACCGACCCCAACGGACCGTGGACGTGTCTGCCGTTGCCAATTTATATGCTCGATGACACTATCTGGACGCATCGCGGCCTCATCCCGCGTCAGCCAGCCGGCACCACCGTGTATTACTACTTAGAGGCGGTGGCCAAAAACGGCAAGCGAATGACGCGCCCCATGCCCGCGCCTAAGGGCTACTGGAAATTCTGCGTAGAGGAAGAAAGCGTCAGCACACGCCTCATACCCTCCAGCGTATTGCTGCGGCCGATCTACCCCAACCCCGCATCGGCCATCACCGCAGTGCCCCTCTACGCTGAGCAAACTGCTTTTGCCACTGTTAGTGTCTATAATGCCATGGGTCAAGTGGTGCAGACCCTCTTCGATGGCCTACTGCTTGCCGGAGAAACGAACCTGTTTCTCGACGCTGCCGCTTTACCCGCCGGCATTTATTGGGTGACGGTGCGCACCCCCAACCACCTACTCACACAAAAATTACTGGTGCGTTAAGGAGGCTTGTTACCTCTATCCTTCGTGTGCGTATACGAAATGCCTCTTTTGAGTCAACTTTGAAAAACCAACAGAACCAAAACGCGGATCAAGATGTTTATGCTATTATTAGCGCCCAAAAACGCCTAAAAACGCATTTCCTTCGAAACATCTTGACGCCGCCCGTTCGGAAGTCATACCTTTGCACGCTAAAAAATTAGGAGACCTACCGCGCCATGAGGCAGCTTAAGATTACTAAGTCCATTACCAACCGCGAAAGCCAGTCCTTAGAGAAATACTTGCAAGAAATCGGCAAGGTTGACTTGTTGACCCCCGAAGAAGAAGTAGAGCTGGCTAAGCGCATTAAACAAGGCGACCAAGCGGCTTTAGAGAAACTGACCAAAGCCAATTTGCGCTTTGTGGTATCGGTGGCCAAGCAGTACCAAAACCAAGGGCTTAGCTTGTCCGACTTAATCAATGAGGGCAACTTAGGCTTGATCAAAGCCGCTCAGCGCTTCGATGAAACGCGAGGCTTCAAATTCATTTCTTACGCCGTTTGGTGGATTCGCCAATCCATCCTTCAGGCCCTGGCCGAGCAAAGCCGCATTGTGCGTTTGCCGCTCAACAAGGTCGGCTCGTTAAACAAAATCAATAAGGCGTTTTCAGAGCTGGAGCAGACCTATGAGCGCGAACCCAGTGCAGAAGAACTGGCCGAAATGCTGGAGATTACGCCTGAAGAGGTGGAGACTACGCTGGGAGTGGCCGCTCGCCACGTCTCCATGGATGCTCCCTTTGTGGAAGGCGAGGATAACTCCCTATTGGATGTGCTCGAAAACAAAGACATGCCCGGCACAGACCAACATCTGGAGTATATGGACTCTCTGCGCCGCGAAATTGAGCGCTCGCTGAGCACGCTGACCGACCGCCAGGCCGATGTGATTAAGTTGTACTTTGGCATTGGGGTTGATCACCCCTTGTCGTTGGAAGACATCGGCGACCGCTTCGGCCTCACGCGCGAGCGAGTGCGCCAAATCAAAGACAAAGCCATCAACAAGTTGCGCGCCACCAGCCGCAGCAAACTGCTGCGCAGCTATTTAGGTGCCTGAGCTCGGTCCAGCCTGCGCGTGCCGGAAAACACAAAGGGCGTGCCTTCGATGTTGAGGGCACGCCCTTTGGCTCTTGGAAGGTAGACAGCGGGCCTTTACTGCTTGGTGAACTCGATGCGAACGGCCTGCTTGCTGAAGTCTACAACACTGCCCGGTGTGGGAGCATTCGGATTGACGAGTTGGATAGAGGTGGGGGTGTAGGCTTCCACGTTCCAGGTGCCCGTGATCTCATCCAGCAAGGCCGGTGGGTTTTCCATACCGATAGACAGCTGCGTGTCGTTGCTGTGCAGGCGCCATTTGCCTTCCTTAAGGCTGCCGTCAGGCCGACGCACTATCAGCAGGTCGCCGCTCTGAAATTCAAACGTATAACCGGAAAAGCGGTGGGTATCGTCGTCGTAGACCTGGGCATCGGTGCTCGGTTTCAGGTCTATGAATTTAGTTACCACCCATACATCGGAGTTGTCCGGTTGAGGATTGTCTTTTCCGCAACCGACGACGAACCAGGCAGCACTAAGGAAAAGGAGGGCGGGAAGAAGCGATTTTTGCATGATGTTGACCAGCATAGAAAGGTGAACGAATAAGTTTACAGCATTTGCTCAAGTCGTTGAATGTCGGCGTTGATTTTGCCGACCATGGCCTCGCAAGCGGCGAGATAGCCGCGCTGAACCTGGTCGATTTTGCTTTTTTCTTGCTCTATTTCGCGCTGAAGTTGCTCCATGCGTTGCTCCGCAGCAGCTATATCGCGCTGCAACTGGTCTATTTGACGCTGGCGCTCTTCGTTTTGCTGCTTAAGGGTTTGCCATTCTGCTTGTCGGCCGGCAATTTCTGCTTCTGCCTTTTGTCGCACGGCCGCCTCAAAATTGGCCTTATCGCGCAGTACGATTTCGCGGTATTGCGCGGCAGTATCGAGCAGCTTAGCCTTGTCTAAGCCCTGCACTTGCAGAGAGGCAAACGCGGCCTTTATACGAGCTTCTTCGCTGGGGATGTGCGCTTCGAGGGCTTCCATCGTTCGCCAGAATTCGAAGTAGTCTGGCCCGGGTAGGTTTGCCTTTTCAAACAGCTGTTCAAAGTAGCGCTCGTATCGCTCCAGATCGGCCGCTGACAGCGCGGGCATTTTCGATGTTGGAGCTGCTGCAGGGGCTGTCGCCTGTGAAGCAGACGTGTTGGAAGCCACCTCGTTGGCTGAGATGGGCGTTTCGTCTAAGACGACGAATAGGCTCAAAGCTTTGCGAAAAAGAGAAGGCATTGTCGGCAACCAGATGCATTTGCTTTCCAGCGCTAAAGTAGAATAATTGGCTCAAACCATCGGTTACGTTAACTATTTGCAAATGAAGCGCTCAGGCAGAAGGCTTTTACGCGCCTAGTAAGTTACCTTTGTGGCCTGTTACGCTTCTTCTTTGTAGAAAAAAATATTGCTGTGATATGGACAAAAGTAAAAAAATTCAACTGGGTTTGTTGGTTTTAGTGGCCGCCTTGTTGATCGTCAACTTTGCTCTAGGGGACTTCGGTGCATGGTTCGGCAAGTCAGAAGCCGACAAAATCCGTGAAGCTGCCGAAGCGAGCACACCTAAAGCTCCTTCGCCCTTTAGTGCGGGCAATATTCCGGGCACCAACGAAGCCGCCACACCACCGCCGAACGTGCCCACAACGACTATCAAATACGACCAGACGGTTTACGACTTTGGTGTAGCGGATGAGGGGGCCATCGTGAAGCATGTTTACAAATTCACCAACACGGGCAACGAGCCGCTCATCATTTCCAACGCCAAAGGCTCCTGCGGTTGCACAGTACCTGTGTGGCCTAAGCAGCCCATTCCTCCTGGCGGCAAGGGCGAAATTGCCGTAGAATTTGACACCAAGGGCAAGCCCGGTCGGCAGACAAAACACGTGACCGTTACGGCCAACACTACGCCCGCCGAAACGCACTTAGAGATCACGGGCGAAGTGCGCAGCAAAGAGCGCCCAGCTGCCAAAGGAGGCAAATAGCCTTAGCCGGCTTTGTTGCATGAAATTAATTCCCTTCTAGCGCACTAGTATTCCCTTCCTCTTAAGGGTCAAGCGACTTTGACGGACTTCGGGGCAGCACCCTGGATGAACTTGTTCAAGACGGCCGCCGTGGTGGCGGCCTCTGTTTTCTGGTTCTCAAAATCTCTTGCGTACATTTTTCAGTAGCGTTCTTCATCGGAAAAAGGTGTTTGCAACCTTGCTTCGGCGGTGATAGCCCGCCGGTTTTTCCCTCCCTTTCAGTTCGCCATCGTAGCGGCCCTCGTCTATGATGGCAAGGCCGCGTTCTTAGGGTCGTTGGTCGGGTAGCCGTTCCCGTCCACGGGGTACGCCGCGCCCTCTCAGGGCGGTATGACAGACTCATCCTCGGTCTCTGTGAGCGCGTCCCAGCAGTGGTAGTCGTCATAGGCGCCGTCTGCGCCGACCTTGCCCACGTCAACGCCCACCACCAGGGTGTCCAGTACCAAATCTGGCAGCACGGCCGCGTCACCGGTCTTGCTGTCCGTCAGCAGTTGTGTGCTGACCTCTCCCGGCTACAGATTCATCAATCCACAGCGCCAAGCTGCTCCGCCGCTTAAGCACGCCGTTGTGCGCTGACCAGTTCGTAACCTTGGAGCGGTCTTTGGGCTTGTTTGGAATTGCCAATGTGTCTATCTTTGTCATAAGCCGGGAAGTTCTTTTTTTGTTTCGGAACTCAAAGGTACACTTCTCGGCTCGCTTTTAAGCCTATGACCTAACCCATCAAAATCAAGAATTCATGCAACAAAGCCCCAATTAACAGAACTTTTTTGTGCAGGGAAAAAATCAAAAGAGATTTCAGAAATACTACAGCGCAACACAGGAGCAATTAACTCACGAATTGAGAAACTTGAACTTAAACAAAAGTATGGTCGAGAAAAAAACATTTTTAAGGCTTCCCGTTGTTTCGTTAAGTGCCGAGTATCTTGTTATGGGACACTTGATGAGACGAAATATACTAACTTATAAAGCACCACCAAATAACGAAGGTTATGACTTGATTTGTATTCATCCTGACCCTAAAAAAGTGACAAAACAAATCAGGGTTCAGGTAAAAAGTCGTTATCAAACAGACTGTGACAGAGGTTTCCCAGTTAAAGAAAAAAGTATTGACAGTTTTGACTATTTGGTTGTTGCTTTTTTGAACATCGGATACTTTCTCAGCAAACACAAGAAAGGACAACATTCAGCGGTAGGTAGACAAGAGCCTGAATTTTATACATTACCAGCAGACATTATAAGACAGTATCACAAAAAAGAAGGCGGTTGGGAAAAAGTTAGGACAAGAGAATTTGACATCGCGCCGTACAAAAATGAATTAGGTTTTGAACTTATAGCAAAAGACCTTCAAATCCCCCTGCCAACAAAATGAAAAGCCCCCTTGACAAAAAAGAAAGAAACACAGCAGCAAAAGTGAAAATGCCTTCTTCCGGTGGAAGACAATACTGGGAGAAAAAATGTATGCCCGAGAGTTTGTAACTCAGAAAACCGAAGCCGCTATTAAAGCGGCCGTATTGAATAAATTTATTCAAATCGCCGCACCAAAGTCTGTCAAAGTCGCCTGACCCTTAAACGGGAAAGGGATTGCCTGGCGATGGCGGGGATTCATGCAACAAAGCCATCCGCTTGGTAAAATTGTGAAAAATTTTTTCGCCTCACAAATTTTTCGCAATTTTGTCAAGCGGAGCTTGCGTTATGGGCAAGCGTAAAAACAAAAAAATATGAAACA
The DNA here is from genome assembly GCA_937934275.1 of uncultured Saprospiraceae bacterium. Lineage (GTDB taxonomy): Bacteria > Bacteroidota > Bacteroidia > Chitinophagales > Saprospiraceae > M3007. The sequence goes on from CALHAM010000039.1 coordinate 6,151, forward strand.
GACAATTTTAGGATCAGGGGGTGCTATCGGAACTGAACTGGCAAAATCATTATCAAGTTACACCAAAGACATCAGACTTGTAAGCAGAAATCCCAAAAAAGTTAATCCTGCGGACGAACTGTTTAGTGCCGACCTTTCTGTAAAAGAACAGGTAGAAAAAGCAATACAAGGCAGTGAAATAGTTTATCTTACGGTTGGCTTTGACTACAATACTAAATTATGGCAAAAATTATGGGTTCCACTCGTTAAAAACGTCATAGATGCTTGTCAAAAACACCATTGCAAACTTGTTTTCTTTGACAATGTTTACGCAATTGGTGGCGATAATGTGAAGCATATTACGGAAGAATCACCCATTAGTCCAACCAGTAAAAAAGGAGAAGTAAGAGCCGAAGTAGACAAACTCATTCTTAATGCGATCGAAAAAAATAAAATAAATGCAATTATTGCCCGTGCCCCGGATTTTTTTAGCGAGGGTTATCCATACAACAGGATATGCACCTGATTTGGCGAAAGGAACAGCTATTCTGGGCAATACTCCAGATGCCTACAATAAAATTTGGAATTTACCAACAGACCCACAAAAAATCACAGGTGAGCAATGGATAAATCTCTTTGCACAGGAAATGAATAAAAGCAACAAATACCAAGTGCTACCAGCTTGGGGAATAAAAGCTTTAGGGCTTTTTGTCCCAATTTTGAAGGAAATGTATGAAATGCGTTATCAATACGACAGAGATTATTATTTTGACAGCACAAGGTTTATCACAAAATTTAATTATCAACCTACTGACAATCAAACTGCTGTCAAAGAGACGGTTGAAAAATTGAAAAATAAGAATGCCAGCCCAAGCCCATAAAAGCGGTTTGGTGTAATGGTGATACACTAAACGTGTTAAAGCGCGGAAGTAGTGCTTCGTATGACAGTTTTGCGGTAGGTTTAAGCGAAGTTCTTCGATTAAACTTTTGTGCTAAAAATCCGAAGCCCGAAACTGTTGCGCCGCAATCCCTTTGGGATTGCGGC
>CALHAM010000040.1 GCA_937934275.1 uncultured Saprospiraceae bacterium
ACATTTGAGGCCAAACTGCGCACAAGCGAACGCCAAGGCCGACCCCCACTGACCCGCGCCGGTTTCTGTGGTCAGGCGCTTTACCTTCTCTTGCTTGTTGTAGTAAGCCTGCGCAATGGCCGTATTGGGCTTGTGCGAACCCACTGGACTTGAGCCTTCGTACTTGTAGTAAATGCGCGCCGGCGTTTTAAGCGCCTTCTCTAATCGAGTAGCCCGAACGAGCGGCGTCGGACGCCAAATGCGGTAAATATCGCGTACTTGGTCGGGAATCTCAATGTACTGCTCCGTCGCTACTTCTTGCTTGATAAGCTCCATAGGAAACAGCGGCGCTAAATCCTGTGGCCCTACGGGCTGACGAGTAGCTGGATGCAACGGCGGCAAAGGCTTATTGGGCATGTCGGCCACAATGTTGTACCAATGCGTCGGCATTTCCGATTCGTTTAAGAAGATTTTTTTGACACTCATAGACAAGGATAGTTTTATTGAAATAAGCGATATCGGAGCGCAATTTTCGTTTTTTTTCTAAATCTAAACGGGAGATAAATTATCCAACTCCAAAATAGCAGAAGCGCTCAAGCGCTAAAAACACCCGAGGTAAATCTCCTGTGCTCTGCGGCGAAGTCAGCAGGTACTCTTTGAAAAAGCCCAAAGCGTTAGTAGTTGGGAAGGGGAGGAGGCTTTGCAGAGCTGTTTTTCATTCCTCCCTCCTGCCGAAGCGCAAGCGCGGGTGGTAGAGGTAAATGGTTTCCTTAAGGTATTCAGCGTCCAAGTGAGTATAAATTTCCGTCGTCGTGATGCTCTCGTGGCCGAGCATATCCTGCACGGCCTTCAGGTCAGCACCGCCCTCAATGAGGTGCGTAGCAAAGGAATGTCGGAAGGTATGAGGGCTGACTTTTTTGGAAATACCGGCTTGCTGAGCGAGTTTTTTTATCAGCAGAAAAATCATGACACGGCTCATGCGCTTGCCGCGGCGGTTGAGGAAGACAAAAGCTTCGTGTCCGGATTGAATGGGCAGCATTGGGCGTACCTCGTCCAAATAGCGCTGCAGAAGACGAGCCGGCTCTGGACCGATAGGCACGAAGCGCTCCTTGCGCCCTTTGCCACGCACTTTAAGAAAGCCGGCGGCTAGCGACAAGTCAGCGCAGCGCAGGTTGACCAGTTCGCTCACGCGCAGCCCGCAGGCGTAAAGGGTTTCTACGATAGCGCGATTGCGAAGGTCGAGAGGCGTTTCAGTGCTGATGCTGGTCAACAAATGCTGTACTTCGCCGATGGAGAGCACCTGGGGCAGATGCCCGCGTAAGCGCGGCATTTCCAAGGGTTCGGTTGGATTGTTTTCCACATAGTCCTCCAATACGAGAAATCGATAAAAGGCCCTCAAGCCCGATAAAATGCGCGCCTGAGAGCTGGCTTCTAAGCCTAAGTCGCTGAGCCAGTAGATAAAATGCAGGATGTCCTCACTTTGCACATGCTGAGGAGGCCGCTCCAAATTGCGCAGCTGCAGATACTGGCAGAATTTCTCAACATCGGCCGTATAGGCAGCTAGGGTATGCTCGCTCATCGAGCGTTCTAACCGAAGATAAACGTCAAATCGTTGGAGCGCCGTGGTCCAATCCATAAGTGGAAAAGAAAAGGCAGTAATACCTTCGCCCCAAAATTAGCAACACCATGACGCTTTCTGCGATAAGTGAAACCTTAGCCACGTTGAGGCGCAATTACGCTATGGCCTCGCTTTCGGAAACAGACGTAGCGCCTGATCCCTTTGCCCAATTCGAGCAGTGGATGCAGCAGGCCCTCAACAGCGAATTGCCCGAACCTACTGCTATGACGTTAGCCACTGCCACTCCGGATGGACGCCCTAGTGCCCGCATCGTCTTACTCAAGGGGTTTGATGCGAGCGGCTTCGTCTTTTATACCAATTACGAAAGTCGAAAGGGCATTGAGTTGGAACAAAACCCACAAGCAACGCTGCTTTTCTTTTGGCCGGAGTTGGAGCGCCAAGTGCGCATAGAGGGCCGTGTAGAGCGCATTTCGGCTGAGGAGTCTACCGCTTACTTTCAAAGCCGACCCAAAGAGAGCCAGCTCGGCGCTTGGGCTAGCCCTCAAAGTCGAGTCATTGCCGGGCGCGAGGTAGTAGAGCAGCGCTATCAAGAGCTGAGTGCGCAATTTAAGCACGACGAAACCCTGCCTTTACCGCCGTTTTGGGGCGGCTATCGCCTTGTGCCCACCTATTTCGAGTTCTGGCAGGGGCGACCCAGCCGGCTGCACGACCGCATTTGCTATACGCTGAACCAGGGCAACTGGACCATTGCGCGCTTAGCGCCTTAGGGGCGCCACTCCCACGCCTCTAATTGGGTGTTGTTCTGTACCAACAGCTGCCCAGAGGCCAACCACACCGGCGCATTTTGCACTACAACCGCCAACGGAAGCGCCAGGCGGTGCTCGGTGAAGCGCAAGCGGTCGATCAAGAGCAAATGGCTTTCTCCTAGGCACGTTATTCGCTCAAAATCAGCAATGCAAGTTTTGGCTCCTTCTATGGGTTGTCGGTAGCGAAACTGAGCGTAAACATCGAAGCCGAGCAGCCCTTGTTGCGGCGAAAAGGCAGCGATGTTGTTCCCGTCGTCGTACAGGCGCTCTACGAAAAAGCGCCCAGGCAATAGGGCATTGAGGCGCTGGCTTTCAGACAGCAGGGCACCGTCGGGGCTAATTTTTCTAAGTTGAAAAGCCACCTCGTCGTATATCCACAAGTTGCCGTCGGCGGCCACAGCCACACTACGCACTTCTGGGTAGCCGGCCTCAATGAGGTTGAGCTCTCCCAAGAGGGTCAGGTTGCGGTCTAAAAAGGCCACTATGCGGAAGTCGGCATACCAAACGACAATCTTCAAGGGGTTGGTCGCATCTATGGCCGTTGCAAGGCCGGCCCGATTGTTGGTATAACGCGCGAGCAGGCGGCCGTCAGCGCTGTATTTCTCCACCGCATTCTGTGCGGAAATGAGATACAAATTGCCCAAATTGTCCGCAGTAGCAAAGCGAGCCTGAAGCGACCACGCCCTGCGCAGCATGAGTGTATCTGCGCGCTCCTGTGCTCGAGCCGTCCAGGGAATAAGGGCGAGAAACGCCCACAGACCGATGACCCCTCCGAGCCTCATTCGCCGTATTGCCAAATATCGCCCCACAAATGGGCGCCTCCATCAATGTAGATGGTCTCGCCCGTGATATAGGTTGCCATAGGGCTGGCTAAAAAGAGAACGAGCGCCGCCACTTCTTCGGTAGTGCCTAAGCGCTTCATGGGAATGTGCCTGGCCACGTCAGACACCAGCTCGGGTGGATAGTGCTCCAATCCACTGCTCCGGATGATACCCGGTGCCACACAATTGAGTCGAATGCCGCGCTGCGCCCACTCGACTGCCAAGGATTGGGTCAGATTGCTCACCCCTGCCCGTGCTGCTCCGGTATGTGCCATGCCCGGAAAGCCGCGGTAATGGTTAACAACTATGCTGACCACTGCCCCCGCTCTTTGCTCGAAGAAAAAGCGCTTGGCCATGGTCTGGGTGACGTACCAAGTCCCATTTAAATTGGTATTGATAACGGCCTGCCAGCCCTTGGGCGTAATGTCTTCGGCCCGGCTCGGAAACTGCCCGCCAGCATTGTTGACCAGCACATCCAGGCGGCTTGCGCGCTCGGCGATGAATTCGGCCAACCCAGCCACCTGTTCCGGTTCGCGAATATCTACCTGGTAGCTATGCACCATGCCTAAGGGTTGCAGAGCCTCTATCGCCTCTTCTAAGCGCTGAGCCTTGCGCGAAGCAATGTAAACTTCAGCACCTAACCTCAAAAACTGACGTGCGATTTCTAAACCAATGCCGCTGCCACCGCCAGTAACCAATACAACTTTACCCGAAAAAAGACCCTCTCTAAAAAACATAGATAGCAAGCATCATTTATGGTGCCCTTTAAAAGGGCTTTTTTCCCCTTTAGTCTAGCCAAGCCTAACGGCAACAAGTTCAAGCCTTGCGCTGGGCAAAATCGCGCATGAGCTCTACCAATACCTGTACGCTGCTCTTAGGTAGAGCGTTGTACATAGAAGCGCGGAAGCCACCCACCGAGCGGTGGCCTTTGAGGCCAACGATGCCGTTAGCTTCCGCCTCCTTGAGAAACTCCTTTTCTAAACCCTCGTAGCCTGGCGCCATAACGAAGCACGCATTCATCAGCGAGCGGTCCTCTTTAGCGGCAGTGCCTACAAACAAGGGGTTGGCGTCAATCTCGTCGTATAATAGTTTGGCCTTTGCTTTGTTTCGCCGGTGGATGGCTTTTGTGCCGCCCAACTTTTTGAGCCATCGCAGCGTGAGCAAAGAGACGTAGATGGGAAACACTGGAGGAGTATTGTACAGCGACTTCTCTTTGATAAACGTCCGGTAGTCGAGCATACTCGGTAGATGGCGGTTTACTTGGCCGAGCATGTCTTCGCGCACGACGACAACCGTCACGCCCGCCGGACCGAGGTTTTTCTGAGCGCCGGCATAAATTAGCCCAAAGGCCGACACATCTATGGGACGGCTTAAAAAGTCGGAAGACATATCGCATACGATGGGCACGGGCGATTGAGGAAAGCGCTGATACTGCGTGCCGAAAATGGTGTTGTTGCTCGTCAAGTGCAGATAACGGACATCTTTGGAAACCTTCCAACCCTTAGGAATAAAGGTGTAGTTTTGCTCTTTCGACGAAGCGAGCACTTCTACTTGGCCAAAGGCCTTGGCTTCTTTGATGGCTTTGCTGGCCCAAGTGCCGGTATCTATGTAGGCAGCTTTTTGCGTGCTGTCTAAGAGGTTCATCGGCACCATAAAGAACTGGGTACTAGCTCCGCCAGTAAGCCACAAAACGTGGTAGCCCTTGTCGGGCGGAATGTCGAGCAGCTCGCGCACCAGGTCGGAGGCTTCTTCGATGATGGCGGTGAATTCTGGGCCGCGATGGCTCATTTCCATAAGGCTAAGCCCACTTCCCTGGTAGTTGAGAGCGCTTTTAGCGGCTTCTTTGAGGACGGCAGTCGGCAAGATGGCGGGGCCGGCAGAGAAATTGTGTTTTTTCATGTGCTAACAAACACCTCGTCTTTTTGCGGCTATCGAGGTCGGCGCAAAAGTAAGACGAAGGTATCGGGAGCAGCGCGCCAATAGCGCCTAAAAGGGTGGCTCGTCGGGTGGATGGTTGATTTTGGATTCGAGAATGGTACCTGCTCCTACAGTGCTCAGGTTTATGGGGTCTTTCAGCCCAGCAAAGACGAGGTCTTCGATATTTTCAAAACGAGAGTACTCGCGCGTAAAACGCAGGCGCACCGTAGCAGTAGCACCGTGGCGGTGCTTGGCAATAATGAATTCTACTATCCCTCGAACGGAGCGCCCTGCCTCGTCTTCGACAATGCCGTAGTAGTCGGGGCTGTAGAGGAAGGCCACAATATCGGCGTCTTGCTCAATAGCGCCCGACTCGCGCAGGTCGCTCAGCTGAGGGCGTTTAGCGCCTCCGCGCACCTCAACAGCTCGGCTGAGTTGCGACAGGGCAATAACGGGCACGTCAAGTTCTTTGGCCATGTTCTTTAGCGCCCGCGAAATAGCGGCGATCTCTTGCTCGCGATTGGCGTTGCGCGTGTGCTCGCCAGCACCGCTCATCAGCTGTAAGTAATCAATGATGACCAACTGGATATCGTGTTGGATCTTTAGGCGTCGGCATTTAGCGCGCAGTTCGAAGATGTTGATACCCGGTGTGTCGTCAATGAAGATCGGAAGGTTAGAAAGGCTCTCTACAGCCCTTTGCAATTGCTGCCATTCATAGTCTTCCAAACGGCCATTGCGCATCTTCGGGCCGGCAATTTCAGAGACCATCGAAATGAGGCGTTGCACCAACTGGGTACTGGCCATCTCGAGAGAAAAGATGGCCACTGGTTTGCCAAAGTCGCGGGCCGCATTGAGCGCCATAGTGAGTACACAAGCCGTCTTTCCCATGCCAGGACGAGCAGCTAAAATGACAAGGTCAGACGGCTGCCAGCCCGAAGTGATGCGATCCACCTCTGTGAAGCCAGAGGGTATGCCCGTAAGGCCTTCAGACTTTTGAGACAACTCCTCCAACGCGCGCAAAACACGCCCGCTAAGCACACTCATACTTTCGAAGGTGCGGCTTAGGTTATTTTGGGTGATGGCAAATAGGCCTTTTTCTGTCTCATCCAACAGCGTGAATACGTCCGTCGTCTCCTTGTATGCTTGCTCAAGAGTGCGGTTGCTCAGGCGAATCATCTCGCGCAAAATGTGCTTCTGCGCAATGATGCGCGCATGATACTCGGCGTTAGCTGCCGACGCTACGCGGTTGGTCAACTCTACTAAGTAATAGCTGCCGCCTACTTGCTCTAAATCACCGCTCTTGCGCAGCTCTTCCGTTACGGTAAGCAGATCCACTGGATGCGAACGCTCGAAGAGGCGGATGATGGCCCGGTAAATGGCCTGGTGAGCTGGGAGGTAAAAACTCTCAGGGCGCAAAATATCCATCACTACCGGCAGCACGTCGCGTTCCAGCATCAGTGCCCCCAATACAGCCTCCTCCAACTCAAGTGCTTGGGGTTGAACTTTTCCAAACACATAGTTGGAGAGGCCGTCGCCTCCGCGAGCCTGTTTGCGCGAGCGCCCTACTTTTTCTGCTTGAGCGTGCACATCTGAGGTTTCCTCTCTCTTTTCCATAGTATGACTTTTTCTTTGCTCGGGACAAACATACCAGACCGGCCGCATCCCAACGGCTTCCCAAACATTCCGTGTTGCCTAAAACCTGTGGAAAAACCAAGGCAAGAGTGTGAAAAAGCGCAATTTTTTCTCATTTTTTCCACATCGCCCTCTCTTTATCCACATCTCAATAGCGAGGCGTTAGGGCACAGGTAGTCGGCTATATCTGAAGTAAATCCGTGAAAAGAAAGCGATTGCAATGACCTACCCATTCGAATCGCCAAACCGCTGAGTTAATATGAAAATGTACTGGCGATGAATTATAAATTAAATTTTTGACTCCGAGAGGTGTGGGAATTTTTTTGGCACGCGCTTTTGAGGCTCAAAATTAACACAAAGTGTTTTTAATTGATCTCTTGAAGAAAAGTTTTTTGGCCCTGTTAGCGATGTGTAGGAAGGGGCCTCTTTTACGCCTTTGCGGTTAAGATGCCCTCTTAAAGAAGAGCCGGCTCTTGCTCACGTGTAGCAACAGCCGGCTCTTGCACAGTAGGCCCAAACAAGCCACCTTCCGTATTTTCTCTATGTAGGCTTACTTATTTCTGCTCTACAGCAGCTTTTTTGGAAGCGCAGCAGGCCTTGCCTTCGGCTTTGCCTGCGCAGGCTTTGGCCTCTGCTTTGCCCGCACAACAAGCTTTTCCGCTCGCTTTGCCCGCACAAGCCTTGACTTCTTCTGCGGAGCACGCTTTCTTATTCAAATCTACAGGAGCGGCAGACGCCGGTGGAGCTACGTTAACGAACGCCTTGGTTTCTTCGTCGAAGCGCACGCTCACAAAACGCGCATTGCCCTGAGCGTCCGTTTCCTTGCGCACGTAGGAAACGGTGCCGTCGTCATCGATGCGCTTTTCAATGCTCGGATCAGCAGCAGCAGCCTTAGCAGCAGCCGACTTGGAAGCACAACAAGATTTGGAAGCCGCAGCAGCCCCCTGACAGCTTTGTGAATAGGCAACACTCAAACCGAAGAGGAACGAAAGCGCGAAAAAGAGAAGTGTTTTTTTCATGACACAAGAAATGTTTTAGAACAAAAAATAGGGATGAAGCGCAAAAAAACGGCTCAAAAGTAAATAGGCTTTCGATACTTACAAGCGCCTTTTGAGAAATCTTAACAAACACGCCGGATAAGGTCGAAATTCCTCTACTTTCGCCAGTGCGAAATGGCGTGCACTTTTGAGGCTTATGAGTAAGCGAAAAAAGACAAAGACAGAAAGCATGAGGCCGGTGGTGCAGCGCCCAGGAGCCGCGCCTCGCCCGCCTAAACCCTCACCGCCGCCTAGGCAGCACCATTGGGCGTGGATGGGCATAGTGGCCGCTGCATGGGGAGTTTTATTGTATGTCAACACTTTTGGTCATCAGTACTGCTTAGACGATTATTCGGTTATCAAGGAAAACTGGGTAACGCAGGGTGGCCTAAAAAACATCGGTCTCATTTTCTCTACCGAATATCGCTACGGCGCGTGGAACAGCCCTGGGTCGCTTTATCGCCCTTTAGCCCTGCTGATCTTTGCCTTGCAATGGCAGCTTTCGCCCGATAATCCCATGGTAGGCCACGTGATGAACGCCCTAATGTACGGTTGGACTGGCTGGCTACTTTGGATCACGTGGCGGCGCATCCTGGCGGCCTATCCGCCCGTGCTTCCGGCGTTAGCGACGCTGTTTTTCATCGCCCATCCTGTGCATACTGAAGTCGTAGCCAACATCAAGAGCCTCGATGAAATCTTGGCCCTGTTTTTCTGCACAGCAGCGCTTTGGAGCCTTTGGCGCTATTTTGATACGGCTCGGCGAGTGTTCGTCGGGCTAGGTGTTCTCTTTTACGCATTGGCTTTGTTCTCTAAAGAAAGTGCCATTACGTTTTTGGCCATCTTCCCGCTGACGATTTGGTTTTTCGCCAACCGCTCTCTGAAGGAAAATCTGCGGCTGTCGGCCCTTTTTTGGGCACCGGCGGCTATATTCCTTTTCACTCGCCACCAGGTACTGAGTGCACAACCATATCCGGAAGTATTTTCCGTTTTAGACAACTTCATCGTGGGAGCTAAAGACACGGCCACGCGCTTGGCCTCGGCCTTTATGATGTGTGGCGTATATCTGAAGACCCTCCTCTGGCCACATCCGCTCATTAGCGACCGCGGCTATCCGCAAATGAAGCTCGTTAGCTTTGCTGATTGGCGAGCGCTGGCGGGTTTCCTCACTTACACCGGTATGTTTGTTTGGGCAATCCTGAACTTGAGGCGCAAGCACATTTTGTCTTACGCCATTTTGTACTATTTGATCGCTTTCTCGCTGTTTAGCAACCTTTTCATCCTCATCGGCACTTCTTACGGCGAGCGCTTACTCTATGCGCCTTCTTGGGGCTTTGCGCTAGCGCTGTCAGCAGCCCTGATGCTGGCGCTCCGCATCCAACCTCAGCCCGATGCGCCGCCAACGCAACAGATGCTCAACCCTAACGGCAAGGGTATTGTCATCTGGGGCATTGCCGGCACCATTCTTCTCCTCTATAGCTTCCTGACGCTGCAGCGAAACCCCGTGTGGTACACCAGCTACACCCTCTACAAGGCTGACATCCCGCACTCGCCCAACTGCGCGAAGCTAAACTTCCACATGGGCATCGAAACCATAAAGGAGGGCATCATCGAGGAAACAGGGCAGGTTACCGACTCCTCTTGGGTGCGCAAAGCCATCGGCTACCACACCCGCGCCATCGAACTATATCCGCAGTACCACGATGCTTTCGGCAGCCGAGGCTTAGCGTATTTCCGATTGGGCCAATACGACAGCGCCTACCACGACTATATGAATGCTCTGCGCTATCGACCCAACGATGAAAAAGTGCTCTCTAACCTCGGCTTCATCTATTTCCTGCGCCAGCAGTTGGACTCGGCCGAAGCGGTCTATCGCAAATCCTTGGAGTACAATCCGCGTTTCATCGATGCTCGCCGCAATTTAGGAGCCGTTATGGCCATGCAGCGCCGCTTCCCAGAAGCCATCGAACAGTGGAAGGAAGGGCTGAAGTACGAACCAGAAAACCCCACGTTGCTGCATTACATTGGCTCAGCTTATAACGACATGGGGCAGCCAGAACAGGCCAAACCCTGGCTCGAACGCGCCGAAGCCGCTCGAGCCGCTGAAGCTCGCAGAAAAAAGAAGCAATAGCCTGCCCTGTGGGCGGTTACAACACTTCGGCTACCACAAAAATGCTGCCCGTAACAACAACAAGCTCGTCGGGGCGAGCTGCTCTTTTGGCTGCGCGCAAGGCCTGCCTCACCGACCGGTAGGCCCGCCCGTGCAGCCCAAAAGCGGCTGCGCGCTCGCGCAAAAGAGCCGCATCTAACCCGCGCGGAATGTTCGCCTTCGCGAAATAGTAGCGGGCCGAAGGCGGAAAACACGCCAACAGCCGAGTCGAGTCCTTGTCGCTGACCATACCCAGGACGACGTGAACACGCTCGGCTGGTATGTGGGCCAGCTGGCTCCACAGCAGTTGCAGAGCAGGCTCGTTGTGTGCGCTATCACACAGAATCGTTGGCTCGCGGCCAATAACTTGCCAGCGCCCCATGAAGCGTGTCAGCTGCCGAACCGGAAAAAGAAGTCCTTCGGGGGAGGCGCACAAACGCTCGGGGCGCCAATCCTGCGGCGCAGCTTTCCAGCGCACAGCAGCCCGTTCGCAAAAGGTTTCCCACACCTGAAACGCCGTAGCGAGGTTGCGCTCCTGAAACGGGCCAGCCGCCTCCACCTTCAAAGAAGGCAAAAACAATCGCCCTTCGCGGTAAACATCGTAGATGGTGTGTTCCCAATCCGACCATACTTCCACGGCTTTATAGCGCTGGTCGGCAAAAACCAACGACGAGCGCATCTCTTCCGCCACGCGCTGAAAAACCGGCGCCGACTCCGGGTGCGTCTCTCCGATGACCACCGGCACACCGGGCTTGATGATACCCGCCTTTTCGCTGGCAATAAGCGCCAGCGTGTGGCCTAACATATCTTGATGGTCGTAGCCAATGTTGGTAATGGCGCTGACTAAAGGCACGAGGATATTGGTGCTGTCTAGTCGCCCACCCAACCCAACCTCGACCACTGCCACATCCACCCGCTCGCGAGCAAAATGGTCGAAGGCCATGGCCACACTCATTTCAAAGAAGGAAGGCTTTATCTCTTCAAGAGCCGACCGGTGGCGCTCGACGAACGCCACCACTTGCGCCCGTGAGATGTAGCGGCCATTTACCTTAATGCGCTCGCGGAAATCTTTGTAGTGCGGGCTGATGTGCAGCCCTGTTTTCAAGCCGGCCAGCTGACACAGGGCCGCCAAAAAATGACTTACCGAACCTTTTCCATTGGTGCCGCCCACATGAAGGCTGACAAAACGCGTGTGGGGATCGCCCAAATGCGCGCATAAAGCGCGGATGTTGGTTAGGTCCTTCTTGTAAGCTGCTGGCCCAATGCGCTGGAACATGGGCAGATGGGCGTAGAGATACTGAAGCGTCTCGGCGTAGTTCATGGAGCAAAGGTGAAGGGCTGAAGGCAATTTAAAAAAGCCGTGAAGCCTCGCCTTGCCCTACGACTGCGGGCAAAAGAATAACATTGCTTCGGGCGCGCCCTCTCCCAAGCTAAAGGCCAGGCTCGTTGCTCGCTGCTGCTTTAAAACTTAAATCCAACGGAAAGTACCACATCTGTAAATCTTCCTCGCGTGCTTACCATTGGTCCATTGACGTAGGGAACCACAGTGCCTGCAGAAGCGGCTGTGCGCACGCCTAAGTCGAGGAAAAAGCCTCGGCTTCTGACGCCAATGCCACCAGAATAACCGATGTTGAAGCCCTCTTCGCCTCTCTCAGGTTTGCCCAGCAAACTGACACCGCCGCGCAAGCGAAAGACTGACAGGACAACTTCGGCGCCAAACCGCGCATTTACAGCGCCCTCGTAGCGGCGGCGAATCTGGTTGTTGACCTGCCGCTCCTGTTCTTTGAGGGCAATGTTGGCCGTGCGCGGAGTAAAATTGTAACGCGCTCCACTGTAGTCCACCCATTCTACATCAGCGCTGACAAAACCCTTTTTGTCAAAAAGGATCGCTGTACTCACTCCGGCGCGCCAAGGCGTTACCAAACGGTAGTCAAAGATGCCATCGGGCGATTGGGCGTTGTTCCGATTAGTTCCGGAGCCGTCGGTAAATTGATACAGAAAAGCGTTGTTGAAGTTGTCCGTCAGGCGCCACCACGTAGGTGTGTGGAGATACGAACCTATGCGGAAGGCCTGGCTGGCGCGATAGATGATGCCGAATTTGCCGTTGAGGCCCAGGCCTTCGGTCTCGTAGTACTCTGAAAAGGCCAACTCATCGAAATAAATAACGTTGTCGTCGGCATCGATCTCGGCGTAGTCGCCTTCGAAGCGATATCGGACGAAGGGCATGCCAAAAGTGGCTCCGACGAAGAGGCGCTCGTCGTAGTTGCCGGCCAAAGAGAAAACCATTTCGTTGATGCGCCCGCTCTGAGCAATGGCGTGCGTTCGGCGCACTTCAGCGTTTTCGTTGCCTTCAAAGTCGTAGGAAGGTTGATTGTTCTGAAAATAGAAAGCACCCGTTCGGAAAGCAAGAGCTCCGGTGAATGGGTCGAGGTTATCGCCGTTGGGGTTAGTCTGAAGCAGCGGGCGAGCCTCGCTGAACCAGGAATTGAGCAGGCTTCCTGGCGCATATCCGCTGTAATAAATATCGCGGTTGAAGTTGGCCAATTGGTTTAGGCCGATGCCGACGTTAAACGTTTTCCAGCGGCTGCGGCGCGGCGGTGTGTGAAAGACGATGCCGACGTTGTCGAAGCGAAAAGCAGAGCTGCGCTCGACGTCGGGCAAGCCTGCGCCAGGTAGAGCCGCTTCTGTGCGGACAAAGCGCAGGGCCGGCGATAAGACAAGCTCACCTGAGCGATACATAGCTAAGCCTGCCGGGTTGAGGCTTGTGCTGGTAAACTCCGCACCGAGCGCACCAAAGGCCCCGCTGACACCGAGAAATCGGCCCGTGCCTGCGGGGTTGAGGTAGGTATATCGGATAGCATCGGCAGCTGTTTGAGCCGATAGGTTTGCAGCCAGCAGGGCAAGCACGGCCCACATGCAGTGTTTCATAATGCTGTTGCGATTTGACAGAGGAGATGGGGAGGCGTTGGATGGGTAAAAAGATGGGTGGAAAGAGGAGCAACTACCCATTTCCACCCATAGGGGGTTAGGCCACAGATTTAGGCCTCGAGGGGCACAGCCCTTTTGTTACTGCCGTCCGCGCGGGCTGCCTCCACCCGAAGAGGGCGAAGAAGTGCGCCCACTGCCGCTGCCGGAGTTGCTTCCGGAGCGCTCGAAGCCCCCGCCCGAGCGCCCACTCGGGCTGCTAGAGGGCCTGTCGTAGGAGCGGCTCGGCGCGTCGTAGGAGCGGGAGGATTCGCTACTGCGGCTGGGGCGCTCGTAGCGGCCTCCGTCGTCGGAGCGCGGAGCTTCGCGACGCGAGGGAGTAGCCTCGCGGTTAGGTGCAGCATCGCGACGCGGCGGGCGCTGCGGTTCGGCCGCCTCACGGCTGGGTCGGTCAGGAGCCGTGCGTGGCATGCGCTCAGGCGGCGTGGTGGGGCGTTCGGGCGCTGCCTCACGCGGAGGGCGCTGCGGCTCAATATCTTGACGGGCTGGGCGCTCTGGCTGTCTCTCGCGAGGCAGGCGATAGGGTTCGGCAGGTGCAGCCTCAGGGCGACGACCCTCAGGACGCGTCTCTTCGGCGCCAGTGCGCGGCGGTGTGGTGAGGCGGGTCCGATCGGCACCCATGCGATCTTGCGGCAAGCGCTCAGCAGGAGCCATTTCTACGCGGCCCTGGGGTGTAGGCCGCTGAGGCTTCAGTTCGATGATCTCAGCGCCTGCGCGCGGAGGCGCCAAGCGTTCGGAGGGCGATGTGTTGCTCACTACGCGAGCAAAGCCGCTCGGACTGATCTCTGTACCACCGCCGCGGCGCGGCCCTACATAGGTGCGTGGCGTGTAGCCAGAGGAGCTGTTCCCTCTATTGTCAAACCAGTAGTAATTATTGATCCACACGTTGGTAGGGCAGAAATAAGGGTTGAACCCATTCCACACCCAGTAAGGGTCGTAGAAGTAGTTGTTCCATACCCAGGGATTGTACCACGGGCTGTTCCAACGATTCCAGCCCCAAGCGTTCCAACCCCAAGTATTGAAGCCCCAACCCCAGAAAGGGTCGTTCCAAGCCCAGGCATTCCAAGTGCGCCAGCGCATCCAGCGGCGCCACATCCAATAATTGGCAAAGCCTCCGCCCACGTAGATGCTCACTCCCGGCGTGAAGAAGGGATCGTACATCCACATGTCTACAAAAAACGGATCGTAGTAGTCCACTATCCGCATAGGGCGGTAAAAGCGCCGAATGCGCGCCGAGTACTCGTAGTCGTAGTCATCGTCGTAGTAATAACCCTCGTCGTCGTAGTAGCGCCGAGTAACGTTATTTTGTTCGCGTCGCTGTTCTTCGGAAAAGGTGCGCCGGTCTGTAGCTGGGTCAAAATAAAGGTCGTCTTGCGCATAAGCACCCATAGCGAAGGTAACCCCAACGAATAGGATGAAGAAAAAACGGATATTTTTCATGGCGTGGTGCATTTGCTTGTTGTAGTGAGAAACAATCGAAGGAAAGAGTCGCATCGCTTTACGGGGTCAAATGTATTTACCTTTGCGGGCTTTTTGACGTTAAAGGGTACTTAAAGTCAACACCTTAGGTTAGTTAAGGTTGGCTTAAAGCCCTTAAAAGCAGTTAGTATGTGTTAAAAAAGCAATTGGCTGCTCCTTAGGTAGGCCTTTGGTCTTTTCTTCAACTTTACAAATTTAGATCAGTATTGTTTCATGGCAAAGGAAATTACACCTCGTTCTGAAGATTACTCGCAGTGGTACTTAGATATTGTGCGCAAGGCCGGTTTAGCCGATAACTCACCCGTGCGCGGATGCATGGTCATTCGGCCGCACGGGTTTGCCATTTGGGAAAAAATGCGCGATGCGTTAGACGGCATGTTTAAAGAAACTGGCCACGTCAACGCTTACTTTCCTTTGTTTATCCCTAAAAGCTTTCTAAGCCGAGAGGCCGCTCACGTAGAGGGCTTTGCCAAAGAATGCGCTGTCGTAACCCACTACCGCCTCAAGAATGCCCCGGATGGACACGGGGTTATCGTGGACCCAGAAGCCAAACTGGAAGAAGAGCTCATCGTGCGGCCTACGTCGGAAACCATCATTTGGAACACGTACCGCGACTGGATACAGAGCTATCGCGACCTGCCGCTGCTGATCAACCAGTGGGCCAACGTAGTGCGCTGGGAGATGCGCACTCGCGCCTTTTTGCGCACGGCCGAATTCCTCTGGCAGGAGGGCCACACCGCTCACGCTACCCGAGAAGAGGCTATGGAGGAGACGCTAAAAATTCTGGAGATCTACCGCCGCTTTGCCGAAGACTACATGGCGATGCCCGTCATCAAAGGCGTGAAAACCCCCAACGAGCGCTTTGCCGGGGCCGACGAGACGTTTTGCATCGAAGCCCTCATGCAAGACGGCAAGGCCCTCCAGGCCGGCACTTCACACTTTTTA
Source organism: uncultured Saprospiraceae bacterium (assembly GCA_937934275.1). Classification (GTDB taxonomy): domain Bacteria; phylum Bacteroidota; class Bacteroidia; order Chitinophagales; family Saprospiraceae; genus M3007. The sequence goes on from CALHAM010000040.1 coordinate 15,327, forward strand.
GGGCAAAACTTTGCCAAAGCTTTCGATGTGCTCTTCCTCAACAAAGACAACCAACAAGAATACGTCTGGGCGACTTCTTGGGGAGTTTCAACGCGCCTTATCGGCGGCTTGGTGATGACGCACTCCGACGACGATGGCTTAGTATTGCCTCCGCGGTTGGCGCCTCTTCAAGTGGTCATTGTGCCCATTCCAAAGCCCGCACCCGCGCTGATGGAAGCCGCCGATCGAATAGCTGCCCGCTTGCGCGCTCGCGGCATTTCCGTGAAGGTGGACAACGACGACCAAAACCGCCCGGGCTTCAAATTCGCCGAGTACGAGATGATTGGGGTGCCCGTGCGCTTGGGCTTAGGTCAACGCGACTTGGACGCTAATCAGGTAGAAGTGGCCCGGCGCGACACCAAAGAAAAAACCAATGCGCCGTTAGCTACTATCGATGAATACGTAGAGCAACTGCTGTGCGACATCCAGCAAAACCTCTTCGAAAGGGCCAAAACTTACCGCGATGAACACATCACCCGGGTAGATAGATGGGAAGACTTTGAGGCAGTTTTAGAGGAAAAGGGCGGCTTTATCTCAGCCCATTGGGACGGCACCACAGAAACAGAGCTGGAAATCAAGGAGCGCACTAAGGCAACCATCCGCTGTATTCCATTAGATGGTGAAGCGGAAGCAGGCGCCTGCATTCTAACGGGCAAGCCCAGCCAGCGCCGCGTCTTGTTTGCGCGCGCCTACTGATCGAAACGACGCTTCCAAGGGCGATATACAGCCTCTTGAGCCTCCCAATTGGCGGGCTTTTCGCGCAACGGCTCACAGGGGCGTAAACTCTGGCGGCATTGTCCGGGCAACTGCTGATACAGCCGCGTGCCTTCGGTTTTCCAGGCCAGCATCTCATCGCTAACCTCGCGCACAATGCGCGCAGGATTGCCGGCCACCAAACTGCGCGCAGGTATCTTCTCACCGGCTTTGACAAAACTCAAGGCACCCACAATGCACTCTGGGCCAATTTCGGCTTCGTCCATAACTACAGCGTTCATGCCAATGAGGCTGTTGCGCCCGATAATGGCTCCGTGAATGATGGCTCCATGACCAATATGTGCGCTTTCACCTAACAGCACAGCTACCCCTGGGAACATGTGAATGACGCAGTTTTCCTGAACGTTGCAGCCATTGGCAATCTCGATGCGGCCCCAATCGCCTCGAAGGACAGCGCCAGGGCCGATGTAAACATCACTCCCAATGGCTACCCGCCCAATGACAACGGCGGACGGATGGACGAATGCGCTATCGCAAACAACGGGGCGGAAACCTTCGAATTCGTAAAGCATAGGCGAGTAGATGTGCTCCAAAACGCTTGCAAGCGTCGGAACATTTAAGTGCAAAGATGGGAAACGCCAAAGCTGCTAACAAGAGCCGGGAGATTACCCTACTTTTGCTCGTCTTGTCGCTGAGGTTAGCGCCTTCGCTATTCGCTAAGCGACCTGCCACTTTTGTCCTTTCACGCCTTTAGCATCTCTTTTTTTGAAGAAAAATGGCTCTACTCGAAGGAAAAGTAGCCCTCGTAACGGGCGGATCGCGCGGTATTGGCGAGGCCATCGTGCGCAAGTTTGTTCAAGAAGGCGCTCGCGTGGCCTTTACCTATGTCTCGGCTGGCTCGGCCGAACGCGCCGAACGTTTAGCGGCCGAATTAGGCCCTTGTGTGCGCGCTTATCAGAGCGACGCAGGCGACTACGCCCAAGCAGAAGCCCTAGTGAATAGTGTGGTGCGCGACTTTGGCAAAGTGAACATTTTGGTCAACAACGCCGGTATTACGCGCGACACTTTGCTGCTGCGCATGACGGAGCAACAATGGGACGAAGTCATGCAGACTAACCTCAAATCGGTATTCAACCTAACCAAACACTGCCTTAAGCCCATGCTGCGCGCTGGGGGCTGCATCATCAACATGAGCTCGGTCGTAGGTGTCTTTGGGCAGGCCGGGCAAGCCAACTACGCCGCCTCGAAGGCGGGCATCATTGGCTTCTCTAAGTCTATTGCCAAAGAATACGGCTCTCGAGGCATTCGCTGCAATGCCGTCGCTCCCGGCTTTATCGAAACAGAGATGACGGCAGCCCTTGACGAGAAGACACGCGAAAGCTATCTGAGCGCTATACCGATGAAGCGTTTAGGCACGGGCGAAGATGTGGCGAATGCCTGCGTTTTCTTAGCTTCCGACTTGGGCGCCTATGTGTCGGGCCAAGTGCTCTCCGTGTGCGGCGCCTTAAATACATAGGGCCGCCATGATCTGGATAGAGGGAAGACTCGTCAGCGATGCTTTGGTGGAAGAGTATTTTGCGTGCCAGCTCTCGGTCTGCAAAGGTGCTTGCTGTTGGGAGGGTGATCTCGGCGCACCTTTGGAGGCAGCAGAAGCAGCGACGCTGGATGCCATCTATGAGCAGGTGCGGCCTTTTCTCTCTCCCGCAGGCATTGCCGCCATCGAACAGCAAGGTAGGTACGTGCGCTACGAGGAAACTGAGGATTACGGCACACCGCTCATAGATGGAGGACCGTGCGCCTACATGGTGCTGGGTGCTGACGGCATAGCGCAGTGTGGCATTGAGCGCGCTTACCAGGCAGGAGCCACTGACTTTCAAAAGCCCATCTCTTGCCACCTCTACCCGGTGCGAGTTACCTACCACCCTGAAACAGGTTTTGAAGCCTTGAACTATCACCAATGGGAAATTTGCTCTGCTGCTTGCCGGCGAGGTGAGGCAGAAAAAATTCCGGTCTATCGGTTTGTCCGCGAGGCTTTGGTGCGAAAATATGGGCAGGAGTTCTACGATGCTTTGGAAGGGGCCGCAAACTTTTTGCAAACCCGGAAGAGCGAAAAAACGTAGAATAAATACAGCACTAAACTAAAAGTATCCGGCTAAGTGTCGTGAACATTTGCTCGAAGAACAAAGCAGCGTTTCTTCGAAGAAAGTTTCCACACAGCAATCTTTTTGCAGGAGGGCGTGCCAACTTTTTCAGCAGTGAACGGAATGGATGCCCACGCAAAACCAACCTTATCATTTCTGCGTTAGAATCTCCTCAACACTTATCCCACCCTGTCCTCATTATGCAACGCGTTTACTGCTCTAGCTTGTTCAGATTTGGCGGCCTGATTTTAGGCCTGCTGATTTGGTTGGCCAACGCCAACAACCCTCCGACGGGCCGTACAGGCGCTCCCTTCGACAACGGAACTTGTAACGATTGCCATGAAGGCGGCGGTTTCACCGGCTCGGTTAGCATTAGCGGATTGCCGGCGGTGATTGCTCCCAATACAACGTATCCGCTGGAAATAGCTTTATCGCCCTTGAGCGGCAACCCCAACCGCGGAGGCTTCCAATTGGTCGTAGTGGACGGCAACAACCAAAACGCCGGTGACTTGGTGGCCATTAACACCCAGAGCGGAACGGAGTTTTTTCTAAACCGCGAATACATCGAACACCGAGCGCCTAAACTCTTTACAGGAGGCGGGCCTGCCGTTTGGTCGTTCAACTGGACGTCGCCAGCGACAGCAGCACGCGATACGATCCGATTTTTCTTCATCGGCAACTTCTGCAATGGCAACGGCAGTTCCAGTGGCGATGTGGCCTTTTCGGGAGTTCGCACGTTCCGCTTTGCGGTGGACACAGCTGTTTCGACGAACATTTTGCCCGATGCCTCTGCTGTGCGCCTTTATCCCAACCCGGCCAAAGATTGGCTGTATGTCGAAAGGGCCGATGCTACAGCCGTGCTGGAAGTCGCACTCACTGACCTGACGGGCCGCCTCTTGCGCTCTGCCACCATATCTACTGGTGAAGCCCTCTGGGTGGGCGACCTCGCCCCAGGGGCCTATCTGCTCTGCGTGCGCGCGCAGCACGACGAGCATTGGCATGTGCAGCGCTTTGTGCGCTACTAAGTGTATTAACTCTACCGAGCGCTTGTTCAGAAAGACCTGAAGGGTGCCTTTCTACTGTACTTAGCACAGCAGTTCTTCTGCTTCTGGGGAGTGTCTCCTTGGGCATAGATCGATTTTTTCACCATTAAAACTTTCTGTCTATGAACGCATTTCAACATGCACGCCCGATGCCGATAGCTGGTCTGGTGTTGGGTGTAGTGGTTTGGTTGGCCAATTCGAGCAACCCGCCCACGGGCGTTACGGGTGCTCCCTTCGATAACGGCACTTGCAACAATTGTCACAGCGGTGGTGCCTTTTCAGGCACGGTCAGCATTAGTGGCCTGCCTTCAACGATTGAACCCAACACCACGTATCCGATGGAGATCACACTGACGGCTACGAGCGGCAACCCCAGCCGCGGTGGCTATCAGCTAGTAGTAGTAGATGGCAACAACAACAACGCCGGAGACCTCATAGCCATCAACAGCCAAAGTGGAACCGAATTTTTCAACGGTCGCGAGTACATTGAACATCGAGGTTCAAAAGTGTTCTCGGGCAGTTCGGCGAGCTGGGTTTTCAACTGGAAGTCGCCCGTATCTGCCGCAGGCAATACCATTAAATTTTATTTCATCGGCAACTTCTGTAACGGCAATGGAAATACTGGTGGCGATATCGCTTTTGCGTTTTCGGAAACCTATGCTTTTGCGGGTGCTCCGCCTTTGAGCGTTTCGATAACCGATGTGAACCACGTCTCCTGTTTTGGCGGCAACAACGGCAGTGCTACAGCCGAGCCTTCAGGCGGCACACCACCGTACACTTATCTGTGGAGCAACGGCCAAAATGGCCAAACGGCCGTAAATCTATCGGCTGGCACCTACACCGTAACCGTAACCGGCTCCTCGGGCAGCGGAACAGCAACGGCATCCGTAACCATAACGCAGCCACCGCTGCTGACGCTCTCGGCCTCATCGAGCAACCCCATCACCTGCCTCAATCCTTCAAGTACGCTAACAGCAACCGCTGCAGGAGGCACCTCTCCGTACTCCTTCCAGTGGTCGGACGGGCAAACAGGCAACCCTGTGCAGGTCTTTGACCCTGGCGTTTACACCGTCGTTGTAACCGATGCCAACGGCTGCACGCGCTCAGCACAGGTAACGGCAACGGCCAACGTAGTGGCGCCGAACGCTAATGCGGGGCCGCCTGCCGTAGTCACCTGCTCGCAGCCGACGGCTACTCTTAACGGCACCGGCTCTTCTACAGGCCCTAACTTTTCTTACCAGTGGACGGCTTCTAATGGCGGCAACATCGTGTCCGGAGCCAACACTCTTAATCCCATTATTAACGCTGCCGGTACCTATACGCTGGTGGTAACAAACAACTCTAACGGCTGCACGTCGTCGGCGAGCACCACAGCGACGAGCAATCAACAGCCGCCCTCCGCTAACGCTTCGGGCGGAACCATCACTTGTACCCAAGACTCCGCAACGGTGCAAGTGAGCACTAATGCCAACCAAGCCTTGTTCTCTTGGGCAGGGCCAGGAGGCTTCTCCAGCAGTCAGCAAAGCTTTCAGACAAACACAGCCGGTACGTATTCGGTTACGGTAACCAACACCGCCAACGGCTGCACCAACACCTCAAGTGCTCAGGTAACCACCGATACGATACCCCCTGTAGTAAGCGTGCAAACCGACACGCTCACGTGTGCCGATACGGTCGCGACCCTTGTAACCACCACCAATGCCAACTCCGCCGCCTTTGCCTGGAGCGGACCCAACGGTTTCACTTCTTCGCAGCAAAATCCGAGCGTATCCACGGCGGGTACTTATGCTGTCGTGGTCACCAACCTCGATAACGGCTGCGCCAACACGGCTACGGCCATCGTCGCACAAGACACAGCAGCACCTACGGCAATTGCCACGGCAGAGGCCCTCACTTGTGCCGACACTTTGGCCCAACTGACACTAACGACCCATGCAGACTCTGCGGCGTTCGCTTGGAGCGGGCCTAACGGCTTTACCTCCTCGCAACAAAACCCGCAAACGAACACCCCTGGCTCTTACTTGGTGATGGTGACTAACTTGCTCAACGGCTGTGCCAATACCGCCACTGCTACGGTGGCTTTGGACACCGCAGCACCTATCGCCAGTATCGCTCCGCCGCTCAACCTCAATTGTCAGAACGATACACTTCAATTGGACGCTTCCGCTTCGTCGCAAGGCCAAAACTTCGCTTATCTGTGGACGACGTCCGATGGGCACATCGTATCGGGCGATACTACGCTGACGCCTTTGGTAGACTCGGCAGGCCTTTACATTTTGACCATTACCAACACGGTAAACGGTTGTGTGACAGCGGATACCGTAGAGGTCGTGCAGTCGCCACCCGTCGAAGTGAATATTCTGAGCACAACGCCTGTCGCTTGTTTTGGCCAGCAAAATGGCAGCGCTACGGCGGCGGGTAGTGGTGGGGTAGGGCCATTTACCTATTTATGGTCAAACGGCGACACCACCGCTACTGCGCAAAATTTAGCCGCCGGAACCTACTTCGTAACCACTACCGACAGCGAGGGCTGCGAGGCTACGACGTCCGCAGAAATTACACAGCCATCGACACTGGAAGCCAATGCCTCTGCCACGGGAGAGACGGCTTTCGGGGCAAACGACGGCACCGCTATGGCTGCCCCTACCGGCGGTACATCGCCCTACAGTTACACCTGGAACACGGGCGATACCACGGCTATCATTACTGGCTTAGCGCCCGGCGTCTATACCGTAACTGTAGAAGATGCTAACGGTTGTACCATCGCTCAAACGGTTACCGTGAACAGCTTCAACTGTACCTTGGTGGCCGCCATTAGCGCCACGCCTGTTAGCTGTTTTGGAGCCAACAATGGAGCGGCCACCGTCAGCGTGAACAACGGAACGCCGCCCTACACTTACGCATGGAGCACCGGCGACACTACAGCCACCGCTGGAGGCTTAGCCCCGGGTACGTATACCGTTTCCGTAGTGGATGGCACCGGCTGCCCGCTTCAATTATCGGTCAATATAAGCGGCCCGTCAGCCCTACAGCCCAACGCTAGCGCCACCCCCGAAACGGGGGTCAACCGCAACGACGGAACGGCAACCGCTGCTCCGGTGGGCGGCACACCGCCCTACAGCTACCAATGGAGCAACGGAGAAACCACCCCAACCATAAGCGGCTTAGCACCCGGCACCTATACCGTAACCGTACAGGACGTCAACAGTTGCACGGCCACTCAAACGGTTGTGGTTAGCGCATTCAACTGCAACCTAACCCTGACCGTAACGGCGACGCCAGCCCGTTGCCCAGGCGAAGCTTCTGGAGCAGCATCTGCTGCAGTAGGCAACGGGACAGCGCCCGTTGCCTACCTATGGTCGAACGGCAGCAACATGGCTACTATTGCCAACCTGCCGGCAGGTATTTACACCGTTACGGCCACTGACGCCGCGGGCTGTCAAGCCATAGGTACCGCCGTTGTGCCGCAACCCGACCCCGTACACATCGAAATAGAGGTTACGCCACCTTCTTGCCCAGAAAGCCAGGATGGGCGCGTCGTTGTTACCGTTATTTCGGGCGGTACACCACCCTACTCTTTCTCTTGGCCGGGAGGGCCGCCCAACAACGTCGGCGCAGGCACGTTCACCCTTACGGTTACGGATGCCAACGGATGTTTCTACCTACGCACGGTAACCATCACAGCCAACGACACCATGCCGCCCACCCTTGATTGTCCACCTTCGCAAGTGGGTTGCGCCGATAAGCCCGTACTATATCCCTCACCTACCTTTTCCGACAACTGCGCCTTGGGCAATGCCCAACCCACGCTGGTGCAGGGGCTGCCCAGCGGAAGTGCCTTCCCTGTGGGCCAAACGCTTCAGGTGTTCCAGTTGGGCGATGCCTCAGGCAATACAACTACGTGCTCCTTTACCGTAACCGTAGGCCCCCCCATCGAAATCACCTTAGATACTGTGATCGACGATATGGGTGGTTCTGGTCGAGGCCGCATTGCCGTATCGGTAGCGGGCGGTGTCGGAGCGCTGAGCTTCGAATGGACCAAAGACGGAGTGCCGTTTGCCACTACACAGCAGCTGGACAGTCTCTACGCCGGTCGTTACGCCCTGACGGTTACCGACGAAAACGGTTGCTCGCGTACCTTAGACCCTGTGATAGTGGATAACATCATTTCCACGCGCGACTTAAACAGCGGCGTGCACTTGCGCGTATTGCCCAACCCAGCCTCGGAGAGCATCCGATTGGAGTTGATAGGCCTTGAAGCCACAATCTTGCGCCTTTTAGACGCGCATGGCCGCTGGGTACAGACGCTGTCGCTTGCTGATGCTCGACAAAACATTGCCATTGCCCACCTACCTTCTGGCTTGTACTACTTACAAGCTATGGATGCACAAGGGCGCACCTGGACGGCATCCTGGATGAAGCGATAGCTCCTTTGAGTGTTTGTAAGGGGTGCTTGCGCGCTCATGCTTGGCGGAGTTGGGAGACTTTAGGCCTCTCAACTCCGCTCGCTTATTTAGTGCGATGACCCCAAGAGGCTGACATCAAGAAATCACCATCAGCTTAGCAAAGCGCAGCACAAGCCTTCTTTCGGCAACGGCATCGTTTTGAAAAGCGACAGAGGCTACGCGGTTTTCGCGCGCACCCTCGACGCTCCTGACAATGCCATCGCCGAACTTAAGATGGCGCACGCGCACCCCAGGTACCACAGCTTCTGGAGGCGAGGGCTTGAAATCATCGGCCGATACCGAAGGTTGCGGTTGGCTCGAGTAGGATGGCCGCGGGCTGAAATTGACCGACACACTAGCGCGAGCAGGCGGTTGCTCCGCCGGTATTCGGCGCGAGCCAATGCCGCCGAGGTTTTCGTAATGATCCCGGTTGATCTCGCTCAAGAAGCGCGAGGGGGTGCTTTCGCTTAAGCGACCATTGCGGTAGCGCACGCCAGCGTAGGAGATGGTGAGCAGCTCTTTGGCCCGCGTAACGGCCACATAGAAGAGCCGTCGCTCCTCGTCTAAGCCGCCGGGGGTTTCCAGCGCGAAAAAAGAGGGGAAGAGCATTTCCTCCATACCAGTGATGAAGACACTTCGGAACTCCAGCCCTTTAGCAGCATGAGCGCTCATGAGGGTGATGTAATCGGGGCTATCGCTGGCCAAGTCGGCGTCGGTTAGTAAGGCAACGGTTTGCAGATAGGCTGCCAGAGAGGTATCGGGTACGGAGCTGGGCGCCTCACCCGCATCGCCATTGAGCGGCAGCGATGACGCTTGGTCTGTAAATTCGCTAATCGCATCCAGCACAGCATTGGCGTTTTGCAGGCGGCTAAGGCCTTCCTCAGTACTGCGCTCGCTTTTGAGCTCATCCAAAAGGCCCGATTGGCGGTAGATATCGGAGGCTATCCGGTAGGCCGGCTCTTGGGCGGCGCGGCGTTGCCAGTTTTCCACCAGCATGCGAAAGTTGAGCACGGCCTTGCGGGCGCGTTCGGGTAGTTCAACGGTGAGCATAGCCTCCCACAACGGTAGGTTGTGGGCCATGGCGTGTTGGCGAATTTTGCTTACTGTGGCGTCGCTGATGCCGCGGGCGGGATAGTTAATGATGCGCACGAGGGCTTCTTCGTCGTAAGGATTTACCGTCAAGCGCAAGTAGGCCAGTAAGTCCTTAACCTCTCTGCGCTGATAGAACGACAAACCGCCGAAGACGCGATAGGGCAGGTTTTGGCGACGCAAGTGCTCCTCAAATTTTCGGCTTTGGGCATTGGTTCGGTACAGGATGGCAATGTCGCCGTTGCGCAGATGAAGGCGATTTTTTTGCTCGATGATTAAATCGACAATTCGGCGCGCCTCGTCGTCATCGGTCATGCAGCGCAACAGTCGGATTTTTTGACTATCACGCCGATCCGTCCAGATCTTCTTGGGCAGTTGTCGTTGGTTGTGCGCGATAATTTCGTTGGCAGCGGCTACGATGTGTGCAGTGCTTCGGTAGTTCTGCTCCAACTTGAAGGTTTTCAGTTGGGGAAAGTCTCTACCAAAATCTAAAATATTGTCAATCGTGGCGCCGCGAAAGGCATAAATGCTCTGGGCGTCGTCGCCCACGACGAAGAGATTTTCTGGGCTGCCCGGATACTTCGCCAACAGGTGAAGGATGGCGTATTGGAGGAAGTTGGTATCCTGAAACTCGTCCACGTGCAAGTATCGGAAGCGCTCGCGGTATTTTTCGGCTACGTCGGGGTGGTGGCGCAACAGGTGATGCATTTGTAGGAGCAAGTCGTCGAAATCCATGGCTCCAGCAAGTCGGCACCTGGCGACGTATCGTTCATAAATATCTGCCGTGAAGGGTCGGCGCGCCTGGCGGTCTTGCTCCATCATTAGGTCGTTGGCGCGATAGAGCGCTGGGGTGAGGAGGTTGCTTTTAGCTATCGAAATGCGCGAGCGAAGTGCGTTGGGGTTGTACTGCTGCGGGTCAAGGCACATCTCCTTGATAATATTGCGCAGCAGGTTGGTGGTATCGTCGGTGTCGTAAATAGAGAAATGGGGCGGATAACCGATTTTGCTGGCCTCTGCCCGCAAGATGCGGGCGAAGATGGCGTGAAAGGTGCCGGCCCACACATAGCGCGCACGCGGCCCGACAACGCGCTCGATGCGCTCGGTCATTTCTCGGGCGGCTTTATTCGTAAATGTGAGGGCGAGGATGCGCCAAGGTTCTACGCCCTGCTCCAATACGTAGGCGATGCGATACGTCAGCACGCGCGTCTTGCCAGAACCGGGGCCGGCAATGACCAGCACAGGGCCATCGATGGTCGTTACCGCTTCGCGTTGCACATCGTTGAGTTCGTCTAAGTAGTGAGCCATGAGTGCAAAGGTAAGGAGGAAGCCTGAGCACACCTTGTTTGAACACTCCACCAGGTCAGTTTGCCGCAGCTGCAGTCCATACTTTTGCGCTGTTTTCAATGTTTGTGTTCAGGATGAACGGCGCTTTACCACCAGATGCCTTTCTCAGGTTGCGCGACGAGTGCCCGGTATTCGATGTGCGCTCGCCGGCAGAATATGCACAAGGGCACATCCCGGGTGCCATCAACCTGTCGCTATTCACCGATGAAGAGCGCGCGCGAGTGGGCACTCTCTACAAGCAGCAAGGCCCTGAGTCGGCTTTTTTATTGGGTTTGCGGCTCGTCGGGCCAAAGTTGGAGGACTTCGTGCGCACAGCGCGCAAAGCTGCTCCTCATCGGCGGCTGGCCGTCCACTGCTGGCGCGGCGGGCAACGCAGCCAAAGCATGGCGTGGCTGTTCCGACAAGCAGGCTTCGAGACGGCTACGCTGGCCGGCGGCTACAAAAGTTATCGCCGCCACGTGTTGGAAAGCTTTGAACTGCACCTCCCTCGCCTCATCGTCATCGGCGGCAAGACGGGAGTGGGTAAGACAAAAGTCCTGCGCGCCCTACAACGCATGGGCGAACAAGTACTCGACTTAGAGGCGTTAGCCCATCACAAAGGCTCCGCTTTTGGCAGCATTGGAGAGAGGCCCCAGCCTACGTCGGAGCAATTCGAAAACGACCTCTTCGAGGTCTTCCACAACCTAGACCCGCAGCGACGTATTTGGGTAGAAAATGAAAGCCGCACCATCGGACGCGTCTGCTTGCCCTCAGGTCTGTGGCAGCAAATGAGACAGGCTCCGCTGCTGAACTTAGAAATCCCGAGCGAATGCCGAATCCAAAACTTAATTGCCGACTATGCCTCCGCCCCTCTCGATGAACTCCAAGCCGCCTTTATTCGTTTGGAAAAACGGTTGGGTGGCCTGCGACTGAAGACGGCGTTAGAAGCGCTGCAGCGCGGCGATTTCGCTACCGCTGCAGAAATGGCCCTGGCCTATTACGACAAAACCTACAGCTACGAGTTGGGAAAACGCTGTTCTTCCGGCGTAACAACTCTTGCATTTGAACACGCCGATGTCGACCAGATAGCTCGCCACTGCCGTCAATGGGCTGACAACTATCAGCTCGAAGGGCGCCCCTAAAGGCCTAAATTTGCCACAAGTATTGTTAAAGCCAAGACTTAAATCATTCAAAACCCTCTCACTATGCATTATTACAGCCTCGGACAAATACCGCCTAAGCGCCATACTCAATTTCGAAAACCCGACGGTTCGCTCTACCACGAAGAGCTGTTCAGCACAGAAGGTTTCAGCGATGTGTATTCGCTGCTCTACCACTGCAACCCTCCGACGCAAATCGTGCAGGTGGGCGAACCTTTCAGCATCGCACCGCGAACCATACACGACCGCCAACTAAAGCACCGCTGCCTTAAAGGCTTCCAGATAAACCCCGAAGACGACTACTTGCAAGCGCGCAAGCCCGTGCTGGTCAACAACGACTGCAAAATCATTTTGGCCGCCCCGCGCAAAAGCATGACGGAGTACTTTTTCAAAAACGCCGACGCCGATGAGGTCATCTTCGTACACGAAGGCGCCGGAACACTCCGGACCATGTACGGTAACCTCCGCTTCGAATACGGAGACTATTTAGTAGTGCCGCGGGGAACGGTTTATCAACTGCATTTTGACGGACCGGATAACCGCCTGTTCATCGTAGAAAGCGCTGGCCCAGTAACAACGCCTAAGCGCTATCGCAATGCCTTTGGACAACTGCTGGAGCACTCGCCTTTCTGCGAGCGCGACATCCGCAAGCCTACAGACCTGGAAACCCACGACGAACGCGGCGACTTTTTGTTTTTTATCAAAAAACAAGATACTATCTACCCTTACCACTACCTCAACCACCCCTTCGACCTCATCGGCTGGGACGGCTACCTGTACCCCTACGCTTTCTCTATTCACAACTTTGAACCCATCACGGGGCGCGTTCACCTGCCACCGCCCATACACCAGACTTTTGACGGGCACAACTTCGTCATTTGCTCTTTTGTCCCGCGCTTATACGACTACCACCCATTGGCCATTCCGGCCCCTTACAATCACTCCAACATTGACTCCGATGAAGTGCTCTACTATGTGGACGGCGACTT
>CALHAM010000041.1 GCA_937934275.1 uncultured Saprospiraceae bacterium
GAGGAACTGCTCCGGCAGTTTCGAGAGCGGAAGGTATCGGTATTCTTTGTCAGCGTTAAAGGCCCGGTGCGCGATGCGATGGCTCGGGCAGGGCTGATTGAGAAAATCGGCCCAGAGGCATTCTTTTTGAGCAATCAACAAGCCGTGGACGCCTGCGATCGGGTGTGCACAGGCAGGGAGGAAGACCTGGCGCAATACGCCTTGCAAACCAACGCTAAGCCGTAGCGACGAGTCCCTTTTGACGTTTGGTATTCTTCTTTGGCCCAAAAGGGCCTTTAGTAAGCTTCCGAAAAGCGACGGCCACGGGGCTTACTTTCCGAGCAATAGGTGAAATAGCAGAAGCCAGGCCTTTTCCGGCTCGGAGGTCATGTGCCTGAGTGGCCTACAAGGTGTTGTTCAGCGCTATGGTAGCAGAGGAGGCGTTGCCCAGTTCCTCTGCGCGTTGCTGGGCAGCGTTCAGGCCAGCGTTGATGCCGTCGTACAGGCGCACGTGCTCAAAGACGCGCAAGGCCGCTTCCGTAGTGCCGCCTTTAGAGGCTACTTTGCGGATCCATTGCTCACAACTGAGGTCGGCTTTGTTGTACAAATCTACCGCGCCAGTAAACGTTTGGGCGACGAGCAGTTCTGCCTCCGAAGCGGAGAAGCCCATGCGCTGGGCCGCTTCCATCATGGCATTCATGAAAAAATAGACGTAGGCCGGCCCGGAGCCAGAAAGGGCTGTAGCCGCATCCAACAGCTCCTCTTGCTCCACGTAGAGGGTTTTGCCGGTGGTGCTCAGCAAGTTTTGCACCATGATCAGCTCGATACGAGTAACGTCTTCGGTAGCGGTAAAGGCCGTTACACCTGCGCCAATTTGAGCCGGCAAGTTGGGCATGGCGCGCACTACCTTGCGCACTCCCAAGGCTTGAGCAACAGTAGCCATGCGTACACCAGCCATGATGCTCAACCACACTTGGCCAGGGGTTGCCAGCCCGCCTATCTGCTCGAATAATTGAGGCGCATCTTGCGGCTTTACGGCCAAGATGACCAAGTCGGATATCGGCACACAAACGCGCGGGTCAGCTAGAAAATGACCTTCGTACGTGGCTGCTAAAGCTGCTGCTTTCTCTGCCGTTCGGCACAGCACCATGAGATGATCGGGGCGAACAATGTGGCTGCGCAAAAAACTTTGGGCATAGGTGAGGCCCATATTGCCACTGCCAAGAATGAGGATTTTCATGAAAATAGAGTTGATGCTTCCCGACGATGTCGGCCTTAGTCAATAAGAGAGGGCAAAGAAAAAGCCATCCCGTCTTTCGACGAAATGGCGCAACATAACCATGAAAACAATTAACCAATCAAATGCTAAGCTCTTTGCTGTTTTTGTGTTGATAAAAATCGTGCCAAACCCATTGGTTCGCAAGCCAACGGGCTGAGCGCCCTCCAAGGGCAGGTACCGCTGTGCCCAGCGCTCTTACGGCCGGGTGCTGCGCTGCTGAGGTTGTGGGCGATTGTAAGGCCGCTGTTGCTGGCCTTGCGGCGGGCGCCTATTGTCAAAATCGAAGCCGAAGGTGATGAAGAAGATGTTGGCCCGATAATTTTGGTAGGGGCGTACTTCGTTACCTGCAGGGGCAGTGGTCGTGTAGTTTGTATTGAAAAAATTGTTGAAAAAATACTGCACTTTGACGTTGAGTGACCGGCGAAAGTGAAAGCCGGCAAAAGCGGCGGTAGTGAACTGCGGCGTTCGCTCGCTAAACCACTCGCTAAATTTCGTTTTTTTGCGGCGGTTGCCGTCGGGGAAGTACTTTTCCTTGTAGTGGAAAGGGAAGCCAAACTCACCGCCGAAGAAAAAGAAGTTACTGTTGCGCATGTTGCCCAATTTGACGCCTAAGGGCAGACCGAGCATGTAGATGCGGCGTTTGAAGAAGTCGTCTCTGCCGAAGGTATCCCGGGTGATCAGGCCGATGTTGCGAATATTCCAGCCTAGGAAGACCCCAGCATTGTCAATAAAGTCCCAGTTGAAATTGGAGCCAAAGTTGAACACAGGCGAGTAACGCAGGATGGAGCGCACTTCTCGGCCGTCCATTTCTACGGTAGCTAAGGAGAAGATACCCCCATCGCCACCAGAGCTCAAATAGGTGGTGCGCCGTCTTTCGGAGGGCGGCTTGTTTTGTGCGTTAATGTCTGAGTGGCCAAACAAGAGCAAAAGGCTCAAGAGCAGGAGCGTTTTTGTTAAGTGTAGCATAAAAAATTGAGTTGAGTGAACGAAGAGGCATCGTATCAGGAAAACTCTGAGCATCCTTCGGTATCGCTGAAGCGTGCTAAAAGGTGGAAAGCATGAAGTATTTGGTCAGCGGGAATGATTTCTTGAGTTTTGATCTTTACCCTCAGCGTTTAGCGTCTTTTTCAAAATCACCTGCTTTGACAATGCTCAGCTGGGTGTAGTCCAAGTATTGGCGAACGGTTTGGCTGACCTGTTCAGGCGTCAGTTTTTCGACCCGCTGTTCCAGTTCGTCATCCCACTGTAAAGTACGGCCATAAGCCAAATAGCTGTTGAGCGTTTGCGCCAGAGCAGCGTCGGAGGCGCGGTCTACGCGGCGCGATTTGAGCCATCCGGTTCGGGCGGCTTCTATTTCTTCAGGCGTAAAGCCGTCGCGGACGACGCGCTCGATTTCCTCGCGGAAGGCCGTTTCCAGACGGGCCAAGTTCGTCGGGTTATAGATCATAAAGGCAAAGAAGCTACCCAATTGGTCTAAAGCGCTGGCGCCGAAGCTAGCACTGACGCTGTAGCTGAGCCCCTCCTGTTGGCGGATGCGAGTAGCTAAGCGCGAGTTGAGGAATCCGCCGCCGATGATTTGTCCCCCTAAAACGAGGGCGGGGTAGTCTGGGTGGTCGTTGCGCATCGGGAAGCCTAAGCCGGCGATATAGACGGCGTTGGGCTTATCGGGCGTCAGAAGGGTTTCCTCTTTCGCGGGTCTGGGTTCGTAGTCTTGGGCAATGCGCACATAAGGCGCAGAGGTTTTCCACTCGCCGAAGGTTTCGCCCAAAGCGATTTCCACTTCTTGGGCATCAAAATCGCCCACAATAGCGCATGTAGCGTAAGTGGCGCCGTAAAAACGGCGATAGAAATCGCGCACTTGTTCCAGGGTAACGGTCTGGGCGGCGGCGATGTCTTCCTCCATGCTGTTGGCGCGGCGCGGGTCTCCCATCGGATATTCGGGCCTAGACAGCCGGCTGTAAGCATTAGCGGCCAAGGCGATGGGGTCGCTTTTTTGCGCCTCTAAGCGGGTGATGTATTCCTTTTTCAGCTTGTCGAATTCCTCGGCAGGGAACGACGGTTGGCGGAGCATTTCGCCAGCCAGCCGGATGGCATCGGATACATGGGCGCGGTCGGTTTCGATGCTGACGCGCGCTGCGGTGGCGCCGCCGCTGATGGAAATACGCGCCTTAAGGCGGTCTTGTTCGGCTTTCAGCTCGGCCAGCGTGTGCTTTTCAGTGCCGCGGTTGAGCATAGAGGCGGTCATGTTGCCCACCGAAACCAGTCCCTTCAGGCTTTCCAAATCGCCCATGTATAGGGTCATGACCACCTGGACACTTTCGCCTCGGGTTTTTTTAGGCAGCAGGGCATACTGCATGCCGTTGGGCAGCTGTCGGCGTGTGGTGCGCTGTTCGATGTTTTGGGGGCTAGGGTCAAAGTCCTCCCCTTGAGCGATGGCAGTGCGTCCCTGGTAGTCCTTGAGCATTTCTGTTAGGTTTGGCGCTTCCGGCACCTCGACGCGGTCGGGGTTTTTGTCGGGGAGGAAAAAGCCCAGAGTGCGGTTGGCTTCTTTAAAATAAGAAGCGGCCACGCGCGCCACATCAGCAGGCGTTACCTTTTCCAGGCGGTCGCGGTAGAGGAAAGCCAGCCGCCAATCGCCTGTGCCGATGTAGTTGCTCAGGCTGATGCCGATGCGGTCGGATTGGCGGAAGGCCAGTTCCCAGTTCTTGAGCAGGCGTGTTTTGGCTTGCTCCACTTCTTCCGCTGTGGGCGTAGTGGTCTTCAGTTTTTCTAATTCGGCCAACAATGTGTGCTTAACGTCGTCGACCGATTGGTCTAAGGCCATTTCGGCGGTAAAGCCGGTGGCGCCTCCTTCGGCATAGCCGCTGGCCGAGCCGAAGACGGAGACCACCTTTTGGGTTTCTACCAAAGCCTTGTAAAGGCGGCCTGTAGGCTCGTGAGTCAGCAAGTCGGCCAGCACCACCAGAGCCGTATAGTCGGGATGAGAGCCGGCAGGTGTGCGAAAGGCTACGGCAAACAGCTGCACGTCGCCCACGCGGCGCACCACCACCTGCCGCTCGCCGTCTTGGATGGGTTCTCGAGTATAGGTAGGGGTGATTTTTCGCTCTGGCTTAGGAATAGGCCCGAAGTATTGGTGCACCAGTTCGAGGGTGCGCTGCTCGTCTATTTTGCCGGCGATGATGAGCACTGCATTGTCGGGTTGGTAATAGTGCTTGTAGAACGCTTGAAGGCGCTCAATGGGCGCCCCCTCGATGTCGCTCTTCTCGCCGATGGTGGACTTGCCGTAGTTGTGCCATTGGAACATGACGGCCATCATGCGCTTGTTGAGCACGCTGTAGGGGTTGTTTTCGCCCATTTCGTACTCGTTGCGCACGACGGAGAATTCGCTTTCTAAATCTTTTCGGGCGATGAACGAATGGATCATGCGGTCGCTTTCCAAGTCCAGTGCCCAGCGCAGGTTATCTTCGGTAGCTTCGAACGTCTCGAAGTAGTTAGTGCGGTCAAACCACGTAGTGCCGTTAGGTCGGGCGCCGCGCTCGGTAAGCTCCTGTGGGATGTTGGGATGGCGCGGAGTGCCTTTAAATACCAGATGCTCCAACAGGTGCGCCATGCCTGTCTCGCCGTAGCCTTCGTGTCGCGAGCCGACTTTATAGGTGATGTTTACCGTAATGGTGGGCTTCGAAGGATCGGGGAACAGCAATACGCGCAACCCATTGGGTAGGCTGTATTCCGCAATGCCTTCTACTGAAGTAACTTTCTGCATACCTGGGGGCAGCCGAAGCTCCTTTTGTTGTGCCCGCGAGATTGCTGAAAAGCCCCAGCACACCAAGAATAAAAGTAGTGTAGAAAAATGGGAAGAGTAATACCTCATGAGACAGTTCTGAAGGTTAAGTGAAATAAAAAAGCGGCGAAAGTGCCGCAGCGGTAATGTTACGGCAATTCCGCCATTTCCAACGCCCTTTCGAGCAGCTATAGACATCCTTTAAGACGGGCAGTTGCATTTCTTCGACCACGGCATCGCTCGCATAGCCGTTTTTAGGCTTTCAGCGGGAGGAAGAAAGCCTCCTGACCTATTCTTCGAGCACCTGCTTTCTTTTCTGCAGGGATGCGCTAAAGCTCCTTTCAGAAGACGAGCGCACCGCCCACGCGGAAATTCACAGCTGCCGAGCGGTAGGGCGTAACGGCGTTGAGCGCGTTATCGGACAGAGCGAAAGCCTGAAGCGGTCCGATGTGCACAGCAGCACTTAGCCCTAAGTTGGTGGCCGAGCGGTTGTTGATGCTGTACATAGCGCCTACCGTGAGCCAAGGCAAGGGCGACCAGTGTCCGCTAAAGCCCACAGCCGTTGTTTGACGGCGGTCGTCGCGTTGGTGATGGAGCACGGCGCCCAATACCCACCGCTCCAGCAACTGCCACTGGGCTGCAGCGTAATAGCGGGTGGGCAGGGCAGTGGTCTGCTGGGCTTCCGTGCTTTGGAAGTTCAGCACGTCGTTGAGGCTATCTAAGGCAGAGCCAAAGTCGAGGCTGTCGACAGTGCCGTTGAGGATATCGGTGCCCGGAATGAAGACACCGTCGTAAGTGAACGCACCTTGGCTGTGGAAGTAGGCGGTGTTTTGCTTCCAGGCGATGCGGCTGCCGAGGTCTAAAGCGCTGGCGCTTAGGGTGAAGCGCTCGCTGAGGCGGAGTTGTACACCTACGTCGAAACCCATGCCGGAGTTTTGGCCGAAGCGATTTTTCAGCGCATTAAACGATAGGTCGTAGCCGAAGCCTGAGGTGTCTATGGCTGAGATGAGGCTTGACGAATAGAAGGCGTAATCCGTACGGATGGAGAGTTGGTAGATGTCGGGTTCGGTAAAAACCTGGATTTTTTGGCGCGTTTCGTCAGTAACGAGCATGGCGTTGCCCGATAGGTACTTGATGCGCGCGCCGATGCGGAGGCGGTTGCCGAAGTTGCGGGCCAGGCCGGCGCTCAGTTCGTCCCAGCGCACGAAGCTCAAGGTTGGGCCGACGTCGAGTGTTTGGCCCACATAGGGGCCGTTGCCGTACCACAGCAGTTCGGCCAACGAGCGTGTGTAAGTAGTGGTGTTGGCCGTGCGTTGGCTCCAGCCGGCAGTGAGGTACCACCTCCTTAGGCGCAGGCCAAGCAGGGCGCGCTCGTTGCGTTGGTCTAGGCGAAGCGTGTTTTCGGGTTGCAGCTTGTTGATGCCGCCCCCTAAGTCTAAAATGGTACGTCCGCCTTCGCGGCGCAGCAGGTCGTTGTAGGCAATATCGCCCGAATGGGCGGCGTCTATGCCCACGGTAGGGCCGCCCAAAAACAGCCTCTTGTCCTTTGGAAAGAAAGCAGGGTTAGCGGCGTTGGCGTGCCAAGTTTCTGGGCTGAGGTAGAGCATGAGCTCCTGTTGCGCTGTACCGCTGAGTGCGGCAAGAAGGGCCTGCAGCAGCAGTGTGTATCGGAGGAAATATGGGAAAGAGCGTTCTTTCATAGAAAACAGAAACAGAAAAGGTAAGAAGGGTGCTCGGCAAGCGAGGTAGGGATTTCACACGCGCTGGTTTAGGTTGAGGAGGCGCACAGCTACGGCTTACCACCCAATTTCGCCTTCACCTTGAGGCCCATGCGCAAAGCAATGCCCTGGGTCGCTAAAAGTTTGACGGGCACCTGTCCGCCTTGGGCAGTGGTAAAGGCAGCGTTGAGGCGCATAGAAGTGGCTTGGCGCACTCGGCTGAAGCGCGTAACCTCCATAGGGGCGAGTGTTTCGGTACGCATCGTGCCCGTACTGATGCCGTTGGCATCTACTGGGGGCGACTGGACGACAAACGGCGGCGTTTCCCCCGCAAAGAGCGAGTCGAGCACGCGCCCCTCTTCGTCTAAAAAATACAGCTGCAGGGCAGCGCCAATGGGCGTAGTGTTTTCCGTAACAATCTTGAACTCCACCGACTCAATGCGGCTGGTATCAAAGTCGGCAAACTGTCCAAAGTTGGCCTTCAGCGTCTGTTCGGCTCCAAAGTTCTCTGCTGAGCCTTCTAAAAGCAGTTCTACTTGCATGCGCAGGGCAATGGTGCTCTTGTCAGTCAGAAAGCCCACGATACTTGGGTCTTTGCGGGCGTTAGAGATGCCGGCGACCTCGTAGATGAGCCGCACAGGCTGCGCGTTGAAGATCTCGGCAATGTTCGAGTTGGTGCTGTCCAGCACCACGTGGGTTTCCTTCGTCTGGCCAACCTCACCGGCAGCCCAAGAGGGGTAGTTGAAGTCAATGCTATCGCCGAAGAAGACATCGCTCTCCAGCTTGTACTCTTTGCCGTCGCGCCCAATGAAGCTCAAGTACTTGACCACTCCGCGCGTAGGGAAGCCCCAAGAGTTCGTGATCGTCATCGTTACCTTGGGGTTCTTGATCTTCACATTGCCCTTGAGATTGGTCTGGTTGATGTCAATGTCGATCGTATCCAAGGTGAGCGGGTACTCGGAGTAGCCCCAATAGCCTTCCATGTAGGAAGCCGTAAAGCCCTGGATGAGAATGCCAATGCCGGCGATGCCGGGCAGCACTTCGTCAATCTTAATGCGCGTGCCGTTGGGTAGGTAGGCCTCGTAGCGAAACTCTAATCGGTTGCTGTCAGACGTTAGGACGTATCCCTTCAGAGGGATAGGCGGGGAGATAAACGTCTGGCGCGCCGGCACGCTAAAGGGCATGGAGAACGGCTGCCCATTTTTCGACATCTGCAGAATGTAGAAGGTACCCGTTATCGGCTCGTTGCGGGCGTTGTTAACGACCAAACTGAGCGTGCCGCTGCCCACATCTACGCGGCGGATGTACACGGAGTCGAGGGTGTTGAACGGGTATTCGTAGAACGTGTCGTTGATGGGAACGGGCACCTCCGGAAAGTTGAAAAACTGAAAGATGTCTGAGGCTGGCTTTTCGGCCACGTTACCGCTGTAAAACAGCGTCATGGTTTGATCGGGGTTGATGATGATAGTGTCGCTACTTGTAGAGTCGCTCAGCACCTTAAGCATTAGGTCTTGCAGGCCAATGCTGGTGGAGAGCACCGGAAAGGCGTATTCGCCCGTTCGCTCGGCGAATTCCAGCTCCTCTAAAGCCAGCTTTTGACACCCAGCCAAGAGGCCGAGCAAAGCCAACACCTGCCACAGGGTAGCCATCGTGTTTTTGCGCGCCATAAATCTGTTAGGGATGAAAGTGGGTGAGAAAACAAAATGGAAAGGATGGAGAAGTAAGGGGGTGAAGTCTTTTTAGAAGCCAAAACCTACCGAAAACTGCCACAGAAGGTTGCGATCGTGGTCGTCTCGGAAGACCTGCTGGCCGTTATTCGTCTGGGCTTTGGCCAGGTCGCCCGCTTCACGAGTAATGTCGGCCAGCCCGTATTGGAAGCGCACGCCGAGGAAAAGCGAGCGGCTCATGTAGTACGATATGCCTCCGATGAGGCCATAGTCTAACGATTGATAGAGTTTTGCGCTGCCTTCCGGGTGGTCAAAGTAGGCGCCCATGGTCTTGGGCAAAACAACCAAGCGGCCATCTACCTGTGCGATTACCCTTTCGTTAAAATCGCCGCCTCCAACTTTGTCCTTGCGGTAGTTGTGTCGCAGATTGAATTCTAAATCGGCTACTGGATTCCCTAAAGGCACCGTGCGCCCGCCTGAAAAGATAAGCGAGCCTTCGCCGATGGACTGCACCAACAGCCCTCCGTAAATGCCGGCAGAAAACTCGAAGTTTTTCCATTGAGCGTAGGCCAACAGCGGCAAATCGAAGTAAACATTCTGCAGGTTAATGAAATAGCGCGAGTCCCCCTGAGCCTCAATATCGCCAGCGCTGTGTCGGAAAATCCGATACGACGGCCCGTCAAAGGTGTATTTTCCCCCTCGCCGCGAGTAAACCAGCTCTCCGCGCAGGCCAAAGGCGTCGGTCAACGCGTAGCCGAAGCCCAAACCAATGTGAAAACCCATGACGTTGCGCCACGTCTCCAAAGCGTTACCGTCGGCATCCATCTCCGAGGGGCCGTCTATGCGCGCCGCGTTTAGCCCTACCTTAAAAGACGTGCGCATTTGCCCCCACAGCGGAAGGGCCAACATCAAGCTCAAAGTGAGCGTGCTAATTTTTCCGAAAAGTGTTTTTTCTCGCATCCTACGCTTACTTTCTTAAATAAAAACGTGTGTTAGTGGGCCAACCGCTGCTTATAGCCAGTGCGTTTTGGGCAAAAGTAAGTCGCCCGTTGTTTTCGGTTCTTGTAAATGTCAAGACAATCCGGCTTTTTGCCCTCAAGGGCAACCTGTGCGGCTCGTATCTTTGTATGAGCCTATAAACTTCGCCCGAAGTTTTTCCAACCTTACTGCCCAACGTTAAAAAAAGAGCGCCCGATATGCCTGAGGCCGCCTTCACCTCGCCCAACCCCGCCCTTCAGCCCTACGAGCCAACGGCTAAAAAGCCCTGGAATGCCCAGCGAGTAGCCCACCTCTATCGCCGTATCGGCTTTGGGGCCACTTACCAAGATGTCCAACAGGGCCTTTCTATGCACCCTTCCGACCTGGTAGACACCCTGCTCGATACCGCAGCAGCCCTACCCCCACCCCCTCCGCCAGAGCCGATAGATTGGTCAAACTGGACTTCGAGCGACTACGCTGGCAATCAAATGCTGGCCGAAGAGCACCGCCGCTACATGCGCCACCGTTGGCTGTCGGAAATGCTCGACGAAGGCGTGCGCGCCAAAATGGCCTACTTCTGGCTCAACCACTTCGTAACGAAAATCTACCTTGTCGGCTGTAATGCCTACACCTGGAAATACCACGACTTACTCCAACGCATGGCCTTGGGCAACTTCCGCGATTTCGTCGTGGAAATGGGTAAAAACCCCGCTATGTTGGTGTTTCTCAACGGCAACGTCAACGAGGCGGGGGACCCCAACGAAAACTACGCGCGCGAACTGATGGAACTGTTCACCCTTGGCGAAGGCAACGGCTACACGCAAACAGACGTCGTCGAAATGGCTCGCGCCACGACCGGATGGCGCGCCTTCTTCAGCGAATGCACCCCGCACTATTTCGACCCCGCCAAACACGACGCAGGCGTCAAAACCATCCTCGGCGCTACAGGCTCCTTTAACTTCGACGAGGCACATCTGCTTATCTTTCAGCAGCGCCCTCAACAGGTGGCCCACTTTATTGCCGCCAAACTTTACCGCCACTTGGTGGCTCAAACCCCCGACCCCGCCGTCGTCGCTGCCCTGGCCGACACCTTCCGCGCCCACGATTGGGAAGTGTTGCCTCTGCTCAAACAGCTGCTCAAAAGCGAGCACTTCTTCGAAGAGCAGTTCTTCCACATCCAGATCAAAAGCCCAACGGAACTCATCATCGGCCTAATGAAAGCCTGTGGAGTACGCGCTAGCGAGCACGCAGAACCCCAGTGGTGGGACGACATCTCCTTTTGGCTCGATAAATTGGGGCAACCGCTCTTCGACCCGCCCAACGTCGCTGGATGGCCCGGCCACCGCGCTTGGATTAACGAAAGCACCTTAGCTAACCGATGGAAGTTCGTCGCCTTGCTCCTTACCCTCATTGTCAAAAACGACCAAGTCCGCCACAACCTGCGCTACTTAGCCCAAAGCTTGACCCACAACAGCAAAGACCCTGAAATCATCACCCGCGCCCTTATCGAATTCTTCTGCGGCATCCCTTTAGACGACCTCCATTTCGCCGCGGCCTTAGACGCCTTCAAAGACGGAATCCCTGAGGGCTACTACGCCGATGGCTCTTGGAATTTGGATTGGGATGAGGCGCCCTATCAAATCCTGCAGCTGCTGCACTACCTGGTGCGGCAGCCAGAGTTTCAACTCCTATGACCGCCGCGCCTTTAGGCGCTACAAGAAATCCACATCCACGGAATAAGGGTAAGACATCAGGTATTCGATGGCTTTATCGATAGGGTAGTGCTCGAAGACGACGGTATGGATCATTTCCAGAATGGGCGAGTGCAGCCGATACTGGCGGATGAGTTGCCGGGCTACGCGCAAGGTTCGGACGCCTTCAGCGGGTTCGGTTAGGGTGCTTCGGATTTGCTCGACGGTTTCGCCGCGCGCCAGGCGCATGCCGAACTGATAGTTGCGGCTGTCGGAGCTGGTGGCCGTGGTAACCAGGTCACCAATGCCGGCCACCCCAATGAAAGCTTGGTTGGAGGCCCCTAAAGCCTTGCCTAGGTTTACCATCTCGACCAGGCCGCGCGAAATGAGCAACCCCTGAATGTTGCGACCCAGTGCCAGGCCGCTTAAAATGCCGGCGCCAAGGGCAATAATGTTTTTGAAAGCACCCGCCAGCTCGGCCCCCAACAAATCGTAAGAGCCAAAAACACGGAATTGAGGGCCGTTGAGCGCCGCTTGCCCGGCCTGAATAACCTCGCGGAAGCGGCTGGCAACAACTGCCGCTGAGGGCTTGCCGTCCAGAATTTCGCGAGCCAGATTAGGACCGGCCAAACAGCCCACGCGAACGGCACTACTTTCTTCCAAAATGACTTCACTCATCGTGCGCACGTGGGCGCGCGACAGAGCCGCATTCGGAGCATCGAGTTCCTCCTCTCGAAAAGGCGGCAGCAGGTCGAAACCTTTCGTGCCGTGAATGACGATGTGGTGCGGCCGAAGAAACGGGCCGAAAGTGCGCATCATTTGGCGAAAGCTGGCCGAAGGAACGATGGGAAACAACAGGGTGCAGCGCGAGGTGATTTCTTCGACATTCATAGTAGCCCGCACGCGGGGCATCATCGTTACGCCTAAATGCTCGCGACACCCGTTGATGCGTTCGACCTTTTCCGCCTTACGGCTATACAGCAGCACGTCTCGGTTTTGGGCTAACACGTTGGCTATTGCTGCGCCGAAAGAGCCGGCCCCAATGACGCCAACAGGTTGAGTGTCACTATCCATGCGTTCAGTAGTTAGTAAGGCAAGGCACTACTCCGGAGCGAGTTCACCGCTGGGCAGGATCGTTTTTTTCCACAAAACAGCGCCCTCATTGTTCAAAATCGCGATCTCTACTTGACGCTGGGTGCGCGGACCGCTAAAGCGCAATAATGCAAAGTTATGTTGAGTGACCAACGTCCCACTTACGCGGTTTTGATTGTTTTCTCCGGCGGCGCCGGCGTGTACTCCAGAGGTGAGCGGAGAGGTCGTGAGGTCGTACACCCAATGGCCGCGGGCATTTCGGTAAGCGCTTAATTCGGTATGGTGGCGGTCGCCACTGAGGAAGATAACACCTCGGATATTCTCACGCTCGATGAAAGCCAGCAGGCTATCGCGCTCGGCCGGGCAGAGGTTGGCGTAAGTTTCGTAGGCGGCGTGCGTGTTGAGGAATTGACCACCCATAGCAACCACTTTATAAGGGGCAAGGCTGGCTGCCAAAGCGCCGCACAGCCAGTCAAGTTGCTCTCGGCCCAGCAGGGTGCAGGGACACGTCTTACAATTATTAGGTGTGCGAAAATATCGGTTGTCCAGCAGGAAAAAGTCTACGTCGGCGTATTGGAATTGCGTCGTGCAGCCCTTTTGACCGGGCAGACCAAAAGAAGGGTTGCCCCAAAACGCTTGAAAGACCTCCCAGGCAATGTCCTTATTGATCCAAGTGCCGTCGCTGTCGTTGGGGCCAAAGTCGTGGTCGTCCCAGATGGCGTAGTGATGCGTAGCGGCCAACAGCGGTTGCAATTCGGGGATAGAGCGATCGTGAGTAAAGCGGTGCAAGATGCCGGTGCGGGTGCCCCAGTCGGGTTCGCGCAAATAGACGTTGTCGCCCAGCCAAAGCATCAGATCGGGCTTTTGGCGCGCAATGGCGTCGAAGATCTGGTAGTTACTGCCGTACGGACGCCCTGGTCGGTCGTAGCGCTCCTCGTTGATGTAGGCGCAGCTGCCCGCTGCCACGGTAAAGGTCGGCGGGTCGGTGCGCCATCGCCACAGCGGTTGGGTTTTGAATTCAGTAGGATAGGGCAGGTTAACCGCTTCCTTATTGATGTACAGCTGATAAGTGTAGGTTCGGCCCGGCTCTACCCGATCGGCTATGCACTTAGCGGTGTAAGCCGTGCTTTTTTGCGTAACGACGGCTTCGGTGGCGAACCGCTCTGACGGGTTTTCCTTATCCCAATACTCAAAATAAACCGCTGCTGATTGTTTGGTCTGTACCCACAAGAGCACCTCTTTCATGTCTACATAGCCCAGCATAGGCCCCGACTGCAACAGCGGATGTTGGGCCGAGGAGGGGAGGCTGAGCACCATCGAGATAAAGGCCACCAGGCCATAGCAGTAAAAGTTGGCAATCGAACGCATCATGTACAGAAAACGGCTAGTAAACAAAAGGCACCTCTACGCGAGGTGCTTCTCCGGGCGAAGATAGGATGCTCAGCATTAAGTGCGTGTGAACTCTGCTTACCTCAAAGCCGCTTTAAAAGCCTCCAAACAGCGCTGGCGCGCGAAGGCATGGTCTACCATTGGCCTCACATACGCCGGTGTTCCGTACTCAGGCACCCAACGGCGGATGTATTTGCCATCAGGGTCAAACTTTTTAGCCTGCTCTGTGGGGTTGAAAATGCGGAAGTAGGGCGCAGCATCGGTGCCGCACCCAGCAGCCCATTGCCAGCCGCCGTTGTTGCTGGCCAAATCAAAGTCGAGCAGTTTCTGAGCAAAATACGCCTCGCCCAGCCGCCAGTCAATGAGCAAGTGTTTGGTCAAAAAGCTGGCCGTAATCATGCGCACGCGGTTGTGCATGTAGCCGGTAGCGTTCAACTCGCGCATGCCGGCATCCACTATAGGATAACCCGTGCGGCCTTCGCACCAGCGCTGAAAGTCGTCGGGCGCATTGCGCCAGGCTATCCGATCGTACTCGGGCCGAAAGGCATGGGTAACCACGCGAGGAAAATAGGCCAAAATCTGACTGTAGAAGTCGCGCCAGATGAGTTCGTTTAGGTAGGTGTCGTTGAGTACTTGGGCGTGGCGCGCCTTCTCTCGAGGGCTAATAGTGCCAAACCGAAAGTGAACTCCCAAGCGCGACGTACCGTTGATGCCCGGAAAATTGCGCGTCTTGTCGTAGTTGCGAATAAGGCTGCGCGGCACCAAGGGCGGAGGGAAGGCTATCCCAGCCGGCTCGAAGCCAATATCGGCCAACGTTGGAAAGGGCAGTGCTTGAGCAACGCGGTAGAAGTTCCCAAAATAGCGATCGCACGGGTAGGAGGTCAGGTAAAACGATACACCGTCTGGACCGACGCGCTCGGCCAACTTAGCGCGCCACCTGCGGCTGTAGGGCGTAAAGACGGTGTAGGGGGTGCCGTCGTCTTTGAGCACCTCGCCTCTCTCTAAAAGAACATGGTCTTTAAAGGTGTGGAAGGGGATGCCGTGCTCGGCCAAAAGAACCTGAACCGCGGCATCGCGCTCGACCGCATAAGGCTCATAATCCCGGTTGGCATATACAGCCGCTATGCGATAGGTCTGGAGCAGCTGTCGCCACACCTCAATAGGCTTTCCGTGCTGGACGATAAGATCGCTTCCCAGCGCCCTCAGGCGTTCTTTGAGCTGAGCCAGCGCTTGGTGAATAAACTCCACTCGCGCATCGCGCCGGCTCGGTAGTGCTTCCAGGATGTTAGTATCGAAGATGAACAGCGGCAATACCGGCTGCGAGCTGCGCAAGGCGTGGTAGAGACCGGCATTATCGTCTAAACGCAGGTCGCGCCGAAACCAAAATAAGGTTATGGGCAAAGGATGCATAGTGTTTCACGTATTCAGCCGCTGCCCAAACGCTTTGGGCGCTCCCAAGGTTTAGCCGCTCAAACAAACGTCCGTGTCGGTTTAAAGGCAAAATCAGGGCAGGCCTTGAAAAGGTGAACGCCCTTCGCGCCAACAACAGGAAGCCCGCACAGGAGCCATCTTCAGCAAAGTGCTGTAGTTTTTGCAGCGCAATCAACAGCGCCTCCATTGTCCTTTTCCTTAAACAGAACACCTAAGCCGCATTGTCGCGACTTAGGTGTTTGCGCTATCGCACTAAGCAGCGTTCGTTATTGTCGGCCCGAAGTGGACGAGCGCGCGGGCGGTGGCACTATTGTATTGCTCGTCTGCTCCACATCCATCACCAAAGGCACAGAGCCGTTGGTGAAGATCACTTTAGCGTTGGGCGATTTGCTCAGCTCCAGCCAAGCTTCAATGGCTTTGAACTGCAAGATAGCCGGCGTCAGCCCTTCCGAAATGATTTGGTTGGCGTCTCTTACCCCTTGAGCCTGCAGGCGCTTGCGCTCGGCTTCTTGGCGCTCCTGTTGCAACACGAACTCCATGCGCTGCGCTTGCTGTTCGGCTTCGAGTTTTTCCTCGATAGCTTTCGTCAGGTTGCGCGGCAACACAATACTCTTCAATAGGACCGCTTCCACAACAATACCGCGCGGGCCAAGTGTCTGCATCATTAGGTCGCGGATGGCGATTTCAATTTCAGCGCGGCTGCCCGAGTGCATGTCTTTGGCGAAATAGCGCGCTGTCACGTCGGCCACTGCCGAGCGGAATACCGGCAGTATGAGGGTGCTTTCGTAGTCTAAGCCTACGTTGCGCAGCAAGTTGGGCGTCTCCTTTTGTACCACCCGATATAAGATGGACACTTCACTTTGAATGGTCAAACCCTCTTTAGAGGGAATATTGACATTCACTTCGATGTTTTCCGTCTGCCCGCTGATTTTGACGATAGTCGCCGTAAACGGATTGAACGTGCGCAAACCGCTGGTGTAAACCTTATCGTCGTACTTACCTAAGTTGCGGCGAACGGCAAATTCTCCCTGACGCACGACCACGCAGCCAGATGTTAAAAGGGCAATCGCTGTCAGAGCAAATACAGCACTCTGAAATTTCTTTACCTTTTGCATAGGTGCCTGTTGCTTTTTGATGAACAATGATTTTTACCTCAAGGACAACAGGCTTTTCTGAAGTTAGGTTCTACCTGCCGAAGCGTTTATCCGGCTAATTTGAGCAAATGGGCTTTTTATGAGGCCATTTTAGGAGGTACAAATTTGGAGTGGGCGGTAGGCGACATCGCCTAAAGCAGTGCCCGGCCGTGGTGATTAGCCTTGCCGTGAGCGCTCAAGGACCCATAGATGTCGGTTTCCAAGTTTGAATGGCTCCTTGTCGCTCGCGATACATTTGCCAAAAAGTCGGTATAGCTGAGCTAGCTATCGGAGTGGGCGCATTGAAGAGCAGGCAGATGCCAATGCGGTTTTGGCGGTCAAGGGCGATTTCGCTTCGGAAGTTATTGACGAAGCCGCCGTGGTAGACGATCGTGTCCGTTTCGCTGACCAACACGCGCCAACCCAGTCCGTAGTAAGGCGTTACAGGCTGGCCCCACAGGTGCGAGTACCGGCGCTCGCCATCGGTACGCACGCGAGGGCGAAAAACCTCATCGAGCACCTCTTGAGGCACGATATCGGGCCGGTTGCCCAACAGCACCAATAGCCATTGCCCCATGTCGGCAGCGCTGGCGTTGAGGCCGCCGGCCGGAGCGGCGTTGTAGTAGCGCGACGTAATGGGCACTGGCTGCAGGCCAGCGCGGGTATGCTCGTGCGGCCAAGCGATGTTCGGGTGTTTGAGCATGCTTAGCTGGTCGGCCGAGGCCGAGTGCATGCCCGCGGGTAGAAAGATGCGCTCCCGCAATAGCTCACCGAAGGTTTTCCCCGTAACGGCTTGCATGGCTTCGCCGGCTAAGGCAAAAGCGGCGTTTTGATAGGCATATACCTGGCCGGGCGGGTGCTTCACGCGAAAATTGGCAAACCGCTGCGCGATGGTGCGCAAGTCGTAGCCCGCTTCAATGAGGTTCGTGTAAGCGTGGTAAGGCAACCCCGTGGTATGTGCCAAGATATGAGCCAACTGCACCTGTGACGCATAGTTTGCCGGCGTGAGTGAAAACTCCGGCACGTAGTTGCGAATACAGTCGTCCCAACAAAGGCATTCCTCGTGTACCAAAAGGCCGGCGAGCACGCCCGTAAATCCTTTAGATAGGGAACCCAAGCGAAAGACCGTGTGGGCATCCACCGAGTCTGTGGTGCCTAAGCGGCGCAGTCCGTAGCCGCGCTGAAACACTACGGCCGTATCGTAGACCACCACCACTGCTGCACCCGGCACTCCCGCTCGCGCCAACGTGTCGGCCAGGAAGTGATCAAACGCTTCCAGCAGCGTTCGCAGGTGCGGATTCTCTAAATAGGGCGGCAGAAAGAGCATGGCGCCTTGCGAGCGCACATTTGTACAGTTCTGCGCCAAGGTTAGGAGGAGGGCGGCAGGCAGCAGCCAACGAAAGACAGGATGCAACATAGCTGGACAAAAGTAGTCAGAGCGACCTCAAAACGCTAAAGACCTCAAATATTGCGTCTTCAGGTAGGTGTAACAGCAATCTTTCTGTTTAAGGAGCTCTTTTTCAGTGCCGAACGTAGGGCGCCAACTCAGGATATTGCCTTACCCAGTTGGCCGCTTCGGCGCGCGTCAGGCGCACACCATTCACGTAGGCCCAAATGAGGGGGTCGGAAAAGCCAGCGGCCCTGATTTCTTGCTGCAAAGCAATCGCTTCTGCATGGGTGCGCAACAGACCGGCGCAATAGCGATACGCACCGCTTTCGGCTTCGCTTTCTATCATTAGGTCGCTGAACATGGCTATCGCATCGTTGGCAACGATCTGGCGAGCTGAGAGCATTTCTACGCGGAAAGTTAGGCCGGCGCTGCGCTCTGCGAGCAGTTGAGCGCCGTAGGCTTCTAAGCCGGGCGGCGTTGGTCGAGGTTGTAGCGTCAGGCGCAGCGGCAGCGAGTCTTGGAGGTTGATTAGGCTCACTTCAATGCGTCGGTTGAGTTGTTGGCCCTCTGGGCTAGGGCGTCCGTCGGGTAGTACAGGAAGCGCCACGGGGTAGGCCGAGCCGAAACTTTGCAAAGTAATGCGTCGCGCAGGCACGCCGCGCTCGATGAGCGCTTTGGCGGCAATTTCAGCGCGCTTGATGCCTTGGTACAAGTCAAATTTAGCGGCACCCGTCGGGCTGGTATGCACGCGCACCAGCACTCGGCTGTCCGGGTATTCGAGGGCCAAGCGGGCAACCTCCTGAAAAGCCCGTCGGTGGTTGTCTTTCTGAAGGATATCGGCGTCGTTTTCGTAATAGAGTACAGGCAGGGTTACTTCCTGCACCGCTGTAGGGGTTCCCGTGGTCACTGCCTGCCCACTTGTGGGTTGGGTAAAGAGCGCGCGCTGGGCCAACTGCTCGGGGCAAGCTTGCTTAAAATACACCTCGTATAGGTCGCGTTGGCCGTAGCTCTCAAAGCGGTCAGAAGCGAAGAAAGCCCGTTGTCCGTCGTCGGAGAGGCGGAAGAAGGCCTCGTCGCCGGGCGAATTAAGGGGAGGACCAACATTGACGGGTTCGCTCCAGTTGTGTTTGAGGGGGTCAAAGGTGGAGCGGAAGATATCGAGGCCGCCGATGCTTTCGGTGCGGTTGCTGCTGAAGTAGAGCGTGCGTCCGTCGCGCGCCAAGAAGGGCGTCGTTTCGTCGTAAGGCGTGTTGATGGGCGGGCCGAAGTTGCGCGGTTCGGACCATCCAGCGTCGGTGCGAAAGGTATAGTAAAGGTCTAGGCCGCCCAGTCCACCTGGGCGCCGGCTGGCAAAGAGCAGCAGCGAGTCGGTAGCGAAGCACAGACCCGTATCCCCTTCTTCGGGTGCCATTGGGCTTTCCAGAGGGCGATTTTCTACGGCTGCTTTTCCGGCGGTATCGGTCAGGATTTCGCCACTATAGAGGGTGAAGCCGCGGAAGAAGTAGAGTACTTGGCCGTTGTTGGTGAAGTCGAGGGCCACCTCGTGGCGCGGTGTGTTGAGCAGTTCGCTCATTAGGGTAGGGTAGTTCCAGCCCGTCAGCGTGCGCTGGGTGAAAAACATATCGCTGCGCCAACGGCCCTTTTCAGCATCTTCATAGCCGTCGTCGTTGCGCAGCCCTCCCGTAGTGTTTTCGCGTGCAGCAGAAAAGTAGAGGCGGTCGGAGAAGTTAACCGAGGGCAGCGGAGCAAATTCATCGCCAGGCGAATTGACGCGGTCGCCTAAGTTTTCTACTAAGGCTACATCGGGGTTGAGCGGTGTTTTTAGCCCGCTGACACAGCGGCGCAAGTTGTCTAAAGCGTTTGCATACAGGGGGTGTTTTTCAGACACCGCGCGCAAAAAGCCCTTGTAGGCCACAATGGCGCGCTCATATTGGCTCGTGCCGTGTAGTGTGCGGGCGTAGTAGTAGTGCGCGTCTGGGTCGGCATTTTGCGGGTTGCGCTGCAGCACAAACTCCAAGTATTGCAAGGCCAGCTGCGGCTGGTGCAAGTGGTAGTAGCAGATGCCTAGCTTTGTCAGGACGCTCAACTCACCCGGCCTCTCCTCTTGGTAGCGCTTGAGGGCCTCAGCGGCTTCGGCCCAACGCTCGTTGGCGAAGTGCTTTTCGCCAATGCGTTTAAGCTCGGAGGACTTCTGGGCTTGAGAAAGGCCAGGCCAAAGGGCTAAGCACAGAAGCGCTGCTTTCCAGGTATATCCTATTGGTCGCATAGATTAGCGACAAAAGTAAGGGCATAGGCTAAAATGCAGCCCGGCCTTGTTTTCTGTTGTTGACACTGAGCTGCGGCAAATGCTTCACCGGGTCTGCCACCAGCGGCGTGCTCGGTACCCAGTGAGGGCACCCGTAGCACCCAAAAGACCGCCTAAAAGGCCCGTAAAACCCACGACCCCCCACCGCGGTAGCCCCAAGAACAGCGCGCCGATGCGCGTAGAGAGGATGCCCTCGTTGGCCCAATCGCGCCCTAAAGCAAACGCAAGCCAAAGGAGCAGGCCGCCCGCAAAACCACCCCAAAAGCTTTGGCCATTGGTTTTGGCCCACAGCCAACCGCCGGCAGCTCCAAAGGCACTTAGTGCCCACCATGGTAGCCCAACAGTACACAACAGCCCAGCGCCAGCGGTAAAGGCACCCACAGCGATGAAGTTCCTCATTGCGGCAATAAGGTTTGACGGATGAACAAATGAATTGAGGGTAATTCTTCTGGAGCTTTCAGAAAAAACAGCTCGTAGTAGCGCCCTTGTGCCCAAGTGTCGAGCATATCGTCGTAGAAGCGGCTGCCCGGGTTGCCCGACTGGCCGCCCGGATAAACGCCGCGGGCGCGCACTCCGGTAGAGTCGAGTTCTACAATGACGCGCCACGACGGCCCATGCGTGCGTGTTTGGGCGTTTAGCGCAGTGTTGTGCCCGCCCACCTCTATGGCTCGGCTGAAAGCCTCTATTTGGGCCAGATGGCGGATGCTGGCCGGGCGGAATTGGCTCCAGGTAGTGCGCTTTTCCGGATTTTTTTTAAAGAACACCTGCATGCGCCGAAAGGCGTCCGTAACGATGTCGCGCGCGGTCTCGCGTTGCGGCGTGTCTTGGCGGTCGAAGAAGGCGTTGTCGGGGTCTTGTTCCAGCAGTTCGATGAAGCGCCAGCGCTCGGGTAAGAGGAGGAGCTGTTTTTCTCCGCTAGAGTCGAGCATTTCGTCCCAGGTGCGCAGGTAGCAGGTGTCGAACCACACTTCGTATAAAGGGGCGGCGGTGGAGGAGGCCTCATAGCGATAGTCCCACCTTTCCAATTCGTCCAATTGCGCCCTTGCTTGTTCGTCGAGGGTGCTGCGGTCGAGTAGGCGCAGCAGTTGGGGCAGCGCGTCGGCAGCGCGCTGGCTGAAGTTATCCAATTGCAAGGAGGCCATACTGTCGGCGTTGGCGTGCTGTAGGGCGCTTAGGCGGTGGAAAAGGTATCGGCCTCGGTAGTCGTCGAAATCTCGGCTCGTGTAGTAGTAGGGATAGGAAGGCGGTGTAGAATGTTGGTTGGCCGAGAAGACAAATGCGCGCGAGGGGGAGCGCTGGGCGGGCAGGTGTTCGTTAGGAATGAAGCCCGGCCAGGCGCTGGCCTTTTGGCTGCCGTCAAGCACGAATCGGCCTTGTTCGTAGCGGCGGGCGGGTAATTTGCCCTGCACGACAATCGCCACTTCGCCGCTTCGGGTGGCTAGGGCGAAGTTTTGCGCTGGTGCGTCGAAGTGAGCAATGGCCTGGCGGTAGTCGTCGTACGTTTGGGCTAAGTTGAGCAAGAGGAAGGAGCGCATTTCGGCGGGGTCGGGTTCGTCGTGCGTTACCCATCGAAGGGCACAGTTGTGCAGCGGGTGGTCGGGCTGGTCGTCGTAAGTCACTGGCCCCCATAGGGTATAGCGCACGCTGTCGATCAAGGGCGGCCGACCGCGGACGCCGATGTTTTCCACGCGCCACTCCACGGGGTACGTTTGGCCATCCACGAGGTAGTGGGTGCGCGCAGCGTCGGTCCACTGGATGCGGTACCAGTCGGCCACATCGTGTCCTACGTTGGTTACGCCCCAAGCCACGTGCTCATTGAAGCCGATGATGATGCCCGGCATTCCTTGCAAGGATACACCGTAGCAGTTCATCTGTGAGGTGTGCAATTGCAGTTGGAACCAAATAGAGGGCAGCGACAGCGTCAGGTGCGGGTCGTTGCACAGGATGGCAGCACCACGCTGAGTTTTTGCCCCAGCTACGGCCCAATTGTTGGAGCCGAACAGGTACTCCTCTTTGAGCGGCTGGGCCGATAGGCGTTGGTTGCTGTTCGGTAAGGCAGCAGCGCGTAGTGTTCCGCGAATGCTGCGCCATTGGCCTGTGTCCGGCACAATGGGCTGCTGGCGCGGGTTCCACTCAGGGTAGAGGTAGTCAAAAGTTGCGCGCCCGAGCGCCTCTAGCGTCGCCGTAGAGAGCTGATCGTTTTCCCCGCCACAAAGCGTTTCGGCCATGTTCTCCACGATGAGGGCGGTTTTCAAGGGCGACCAAGGTTCAGGAGCATAGCCCAAAAGTTTGAATTCCAGCGGATAGTCTGCGGGTTGAAGGCGCGCTATCCAGGCATTTACTCCAGCGCAATAGGCCTCCAGCAGGCGCATGCCTTCGGCTGAGCGCTGCCAGCCGCGCAGGGCATTTTCGGCAGCCAAAGGCAGGCCGCGGCGCCGCGTCATGCGGTCTAACTCTAGGGTCCGCTCGCCCAATACCTCCGATAGGCGACCTGCCGCCCGACGCGCGGACAAGTCCATTTGCCACAGGCGGTGTTGCGCCGTTACGTAGCCTTGCGCGAACAGCGCATCTTCTAAATGCTCAGCGAAAATGTGAGGGACGAGCCTGTCGTCGTAGACCACCTCTACTTTTCCGCGCAAACCCGACAGCCGAACTTCGGCCGGAAGCACCGGCCCTTGGACCGGTTCGGCGTTTTGCCAAAAACCGCTAAATGGATTGAAAAAACGCCCCAGCGCTGGAAGGCGCTGCTGACCCATCGGAAGGGGCGTGTGCATGAGCCAAATCAACCCTACCGACAAGGCTACAGATAGGGCAAACAGTAATCCTCGCATAGGGGCGAAGGTAGAGCGTCTGCTCGAAATGTGTACCAACCGCATAGCCCGAGCCCTTGGCACAAGCTAAAGGGAGCAGCTCATCTCCAACAAAGTCGGTATTGGGCTAAATGCCGTATCTATGCGAAGGCAAACATTGCCTGCGGCTTTTCGACTTCGCGTTGCCGCCGAACCCGTATTTACTTTCTTGAGGTGAACACCAGTGTTTTTACCCTGACCCAAGGCGATGCCGACGGTTAGAACAAGCGCGGCACTGAAGCGTCATCAAGCGGTTATCGTTGACTTAAATGCACCATGCAGCCCATGCTTCTCGTCATCACTGGCCTACCGGCTACCGGCAAAACTACCCTCGCTCGCGCCTATGCCGAACGCTTTGGCGCTGTACATCTCAACAGCGACCAAACGCGCGCTGAATTGGGCCTGCGCGGCCAGTATTCTCCGGAAGCCAAGCAGAAAGTCTATGAGGAGTTGCACGCCCGCGTTCGCCGGGCGCTCAGCGCCGGTCAGGAGGTCGTCGTAGACGGTGTGCTTCCGCGCGAAGCGCTGCGCGAGCCGTTTCGCCGCGCAGCCGCCGAAAACGGAGTAGAATGCCGATGGGTACACCTGCAAATCCGCGACGACACCGCCCGCCAACGCCTAAGCCGCCCGCGCCCCGATAGCGAGGCCACCGCGGAAGTTTACGAAAAATTGCGCACCGAATGGGAGGACATTGCCGAGCCGCACCTTTCTTTGCAAACCGATAATGCTCCCCTTGAGGAACTGCTCAAAGCGATTGATAACTATCTCCACTAATCCACTACAGGATGATGCATCCACTGCTTCAATACATGCGCGCTCAGGTCTCCGCCTGGGAACAACAAGGCGACCCTCGGCGCCATTTTCAGCATTGTTACAGCATGATGAGCGCCAATATGATACAAGCCATCGCCGAGCATCGCTTCTATGACGCTGCCTGGGTGGAACGCCTCATGCTTCGCTTTGCCGATTACTACTACGACGCGCTGCTGCTCTACGACCGCCAAAGCGACCAAACGCCTGCGGTGTGGAAACACGTGCACGATGTTACGCGCTCGAGCCGCCTGCACATCTTGCAATATCTATTGCTCGGCATCAATGCCCACATCAACTACGATTTGCCCTTGGCTCTATACGACTGCCTCTGCGACGAATGGCCCACCGCCGACCAACTTACCCGAAAATGCCGGCACGACGACCACGAAAGAGTCAACGGCATCATTGCCGAAACCATCGATACCGTGCAAGACGACCTCATCAGGCCTATCTCCGTGGCCCTGACCCTCGCCGATCGCTTCATGGGCCGCATGGACGAATGGCTACTAGCGCAACTCATCCGAAACTGGCGCAGAGACGTGTGGAACGTTGCCGTCGAACTTCTCGAAGCCCGAGATGCTCGGCAGCGCGAACGCATCCGCTGCAACCAAGAAGCTGGTGTGCTTAAACGCGGGCGCCAATTAACGCTGCTGAAATGCTCATAACCGCCCTCCTACCCAGCACATCCCAATATGACCACCGAGCAATTGCAAACTATTGCTGCCCGAGGAGCCTACCCCGGCCCCAAAGGCCCTACTCAAATCGTCGAAACGCATATTTCCTGGGTGTTGCTCACGCCAGCTTACGCCTTCAAAATCAAGAAGCCGCTGCAACTGTCTTTTCTCGACTTCAGCACCCTGGAGCAGCGCCACTACTACTGCGAGCAAGAGGTCGTTCTCAATCGCCGTCTGGCTCCCAACATGTATTTAGGTGTTTTATCGGTACAACTCGACGAAAGCGGCGCGCCTTGTATCGGCTCTGACCAACCCTCAGGTCAGCCGTTGGACTACGCCGTGTGGATGCACCGCTTAGAGGAAAGCCGTCAGATGGACCGCCTACTGGCTCAACATGCCGTTGAGCGCGCCGAAGTGGAAGCCTTGGCCGAGCAGCTGGCTCAATTCCACCGAAAACACGTGTTGACACCTGTCGACGCGCCCGGCGAAACCTTTGAGGAATACTGCGCTGACTTCGAGGACCTCTTTACCCAAGCCCCCGCAGCAAGCCGCCTCTTCGGCAGTGAAGCCATCGAGCGCTTCGACACTTGGCGTCGGTACGCCCGTCAATTCCTCCGGGCACACCAGCATCGCTTAGACGAGCGCGCCCGCTGCGGCTTTTGGGTGGACGGCCACGGCGACTTGCACGCGCGCAATATCTTCCTCTTGCCCAGCGGCCCCGTAGTGTTTGATTGCATCGAATTCAGCGCTCACCTGCGCCGCTTAGACGTGCTCAACGAACTGGCCTTCCTGGCCATGGACCTCGAAGCCCGTGGACATGCGCCGCTAGCTCAAGCGTTCATGAGCGCCTACCAGCGCCATTGGCCCTGCATCGAGGGTGCCGAGGACGAGCAGATTTTTTGCTATTTCAAAAATTATCGGGCCAACGTGCGGCTCAAGATCGCCCTGATTCAGTGGGCGCAGTCGCCCAACCCTCAGGCCGAACAAACCGCTCGGCAATACTGGAGTTTAATCAATCCTTAGGTGCTGCTCCCTCAAAAAGCCTCCGATAGGGTTTGAAGCACTCGAGCGCGCGCGTTCAAGGCCCAGTCGGTTTCCGAAGGTGTTTTGGCCGACAGGGCGCTTAGTGCCCGCTCCAATCGGTAGGCCTCCAAGTATCGCTCTACAAAGGCACCCAAAGCCGTCAGGGCGGCCATTCCAGCGGCCGTTTCGCCCGCCGAAAATCCGGCTCCAAGGGCA
Organism: uncultured Saprospiraceae bacterium; assembly: GCA_937934275.1. Lineage (GTDB taxonomy): Bacteria > Bacteroidota > Bacteroidia > Chitinophagales > Saprospiraceae > M3007. The sequence continues at coordinate 25,409 of CALHAM010000041.1, forward strand.
GCGCGAAAGATGGCCCATCCGTAAAGGGGAAAGACCACTATGCCCGCCGTTACCATCACCGTGGCTGAATAGCCGACGTATAGGCGAAGACGCTTGTTTAGCCAATACGGGATGAAGCAAGGGAGGAACCAAAACGCTATGCCTAAGGCGAACAGCGGAAAGCCCATGAGCAGTCCAATCCGACGCCACAGCCGCCCTTTTCGGCGGTGTAGACTAAGGGCGGCATCGGGAAGGCCGAGTTGCTCTAGCGCCTTTCGGTATTCTATAGCGGCGCGCACGGCCTTGGCGTCGGGTAGCAGCGTTTGTACTAATCGCTGCGAGCGCTCGAAGGCTGCTTGCTGCGGCAAGGGCTGCTCGTTTTGCAGGACCTCCTCCCACAGAGTTAGGGCTTGCTCGCCTGCTTCGTCGCCGGCGTGGAGGCTCAAGTGTTTCAATTGCTTCTCTAAGTACTCCGTTAGCCCTTCAATAGCCGCGGCAGGGTCTGTTTCCCATACAGCGCGCCACGAGGCGGCATACACGGCGGGGCCAGCATTGAGCACCACCTCGCTGCGAAAGCGATGGGGTGCCGAGTAAGAAAGGCCGATGGGCATTATTTTCAGGCCCAGTCGCCAGCCGTTGCGGGCTTCAGCTCCTAAGGCTATGCGTGCAGTGCCGGTCTTGAGGGGGCGCACGAACCGGTTCATCCAGCTAGTGCCTTCTGGAGCAATCAGCAGCACGCCGCAGCGCTCCAAATGCTGAAACGCCGCCTCAAAGGTCTGGCTGTTGTCGCGTTCCTCGCCCGGGCGCATATCTTCAGCCCGCATGACGGGGATGCAAAACAAGCGCGTCAGCAGCCAGCGGCTCACCGGATGGCGAAATAAGCCGTAGTTGGCCAGAAAAAACATTTCCTGATCAACCTCTAAGGCGGCATTGAGCACATCCATGAGGGTGCTGGGGTGGTTGATGATCACAATGGCCGGCCCATCGAAGTGCAAGTGTTCGCGCCCTAACACCAACCGGCGGCGGTAAAACACCCGCACGCTGAGCCAAACCACAGCGCGAAGGAAGGCGTAAATCAGGCGTAAAATCAACGGAATGGGAGCGTTCTTACGAGCCACAAAATTTGCAGTGGTTAAGTGGAAAAAACTGTAAGCGTTTGAAAAACGGCGCGCTGCATTCACAGGGCCAGTTCTACGGCTTCGCTAACGGCGTAGCTAATGCACGTGTTCACCCACGCGCCCGGCCCTTCGCGTTTGGTCTGTTCGACAAACTGCACTTCCACTTCGCCTTGCACGCAACGAGCCAGACACGATAAACACACACCGCTCTTGCAGGTATAGGGCAGGGCAATGCCTTGGCGCAGCGCAGCTTGCAAGATGGTTTCGCCTTCGAAGGTCTCAAACTCAACGCGCTGGCCATGGGCAAAGCGAACGACCACCCGATGGCGGCGCGAAGGGTTGGCTTGGCGGCGCTGCAAACGCGGGTCGGGCGTGAACGTTTCCTGGCGGATGTTTTCGTCGAGAAAACCCAGTGCTCGCATGCTCATGCGCACCATGCGCATGAGCGGTGTGGGGGCGCATAAGTAGGTAACTAGGCCGCGTCGCGCACTGGCCTTTGCTTTATCGCCGACGAAAGCGAGTAAGTGCCGCTCGAAGAGAGCGCTGCTTAAATGGGCGTATTCAGCGTTGGCAACGCCGCGCTCTCGGCTGAAGAAATACGTAACCTGAAAACGGCCTGGCCAGGCTGCAATCCAGTGGTCTATCTGTTTTTTGAAAAGCGTATGCTGGCTGTCTCGGTTGGCGTATAGCAAGCGCACAGGCACATCGAGCCAATCCTTTTTTTGAAAAATAGCCTTCAAATGGCTGAAGATGGGCGTCATGCCGCTCCCGGCAGCCACGTAAAGCAAGCGCTCGGGTTTTCGGTCGGGCAGCAAGAAACGCCCAGCCGGCTCGGCCGACTCCAGCAAGTCGCCTTCATGCACCTGGCGCACCAGCCAAGTGGAAAACAGGCCATTCGCAAGCCGCTTGACCGTGATGGACGGCAGCGCATCGGTGTGGGGGCAACTGCTGAACGAATACGCCCGGCGCTCTTCCTGCAAGTGAAAGGTGCGCACGAGCGGCAAATATTGCCCCGGTTGGTAGGGCACCTCTTGGCCATCTGTGGGTGCCAGCCTCAGGGTAACGGCTTCAGGCGTTTCCCAGCGCTTTTCGGCAACGCGCCAAAGGAGTCGTTTTTCCATGGAGACCAGATTTGACCACTTGGGCGCAAAGGTGCTGCCCCTCTCGCACAACAACGAGGCAATTTTGAGCAACTATTGCTGTAGTAATCTATTCAAAACGAACGGCTGGCCGCACAGCCCTGTTTTTTTTTTTTGCGCACTTATTCTTCGACGACCAACAGTGCACACCTTGGCATTGTTCTGGCAAGGCTTTGCATCAAAACTCGTATTCGCCATGACAAAACGCGTGAGGTTTGTGTTGCTTTTGGCGCTGCTTTCATGCGCGTGGCAGCCGTTGATAGCTTTTTCTGACTCAACCGGTTGGTTCAATCGCCTACTCACGCGTATTACGCGCGACGACCTACCTGCGGAAAAGCCCCGCTTCCTGGTGTATCCCACCTTGGGCTACTCGCCTGAGACCAGCTGGGAATTTGGCGCCGCCGGATCCCTGCTCTTTCACGCCAAAAATGCCCCGGATCGCAATCGCTTGAGTGAAATTACGGTATTCGCTTTCGGCACCCTGCGCGCTCAGTACGGGTTGTGGATAGACAATGCCGTCTACACCGATCGCGACCGCTGGATTTTGCTGGGCAGAATGCGCTTCCAGCGCTTTCCATTGCTCTACTACGGCATTGGGCCGCAGGCGCCTGCTGAGTCGCCCGCCGTTATCGACGGTACTTATTTTTTGCTGCGGCAACGCGCCTTCAGATGTTTGGCACCCAACTGGTTTTTTGGCCCAGAGATAGATCTCCAGTCGTTGACACGGGTAGAGGTGCTCACGGAGGCCCATGCTGACCGACCGACGCCTGAGGGCATCGGTGGCTCCACGAATTTGGGCATTGGCCTGGGCACTGTCTACGACTCTCGCCCCAACATGCTCAACACGCGCGAGGGGTGGTTTGCCGAACTCTCTTGGCTTCATTACGATCGCACTTGGGGTAGCGATTACGGCTTTAACCTCTACTTTTCTGAGGTGCGCCGCTACAAAGACATGGGGCGCGGTCAGGTGCTGGCCCTGCAGGTGCTGGGCAGCATCGTGGAGGGCACTGCGCCTTTTAACCAGCTGAGCCTCATGGGCAATGAGTCGCTCATGCGCGGCTACTACACTGGGCGCTATCGCGACCGCCACTATTATGCGGCGCAGGCAGAGTACCGCTTCTTGCCCTTTCCTTTTAGCTCGTACTTTGGGGCTGCGGCCTTTTTGGGAGTCGGCACCGTAGCGCCCTCGTTTTCGGCGCTCTCGCTGCAGCACATGCGCTGGGCGGGCGGCATAGGGCTGCGCTATTTGATTTTTCCTAAAAAAGACATCTTTGTCCGCTTTGATGTGGCCTTTACGCGCGAAGGGCCGGCATTTTATCTGTTTACGGGAGAGGCGTTTTAGGCGGAGGGTCATTCTCCGCTCCCACACGCCTGGCGGTGTCGGCGGCGTATCCTCGGGCGAAAGGCTACGCTGCCAGAAGACGGGCAAAGTGCCTTTTCCGAACAAATGAAGGAGCCGCTCTGAAGTTTTCCGCTGTTGGCCGATTGTGCCTCGGAGCATTACCTTTGCCGCACCTCTTAGGAGGAGTGGCAGAGTGGTTGAATGCACCGGTCTTGAAAACCGGCGTACTCGCAAGGGTACCGGGGGTTCGAATCCCTCCTCCTCCGCTCACAAAGGATAGACGGCTTTTGGCGCATCGGTTCGCTGAAAGCCTTTTTTGTTGCCTACCATGAATACTCACAACTGTGCTTATTCTTTTCGCTGCGGCGCTCGTTTGCTCGACCTATCGCGCCCGCAGATTATGGGCATTTTGAACGTTACGCCCGACTCGTTTTACGGCGGCAGTCGGGTGCGCTCTGTAGATGCAGCGCTTCAACAAGCGGAGCGGATGCTGAGCGAAGGCGCGGCCATTCTCGACATCGGCGGGGCTTCTACGCGGCCGGGCGCGGAGGAGGTGCCTCAGGCGGAGGAGCTGCGCCGCGTCCTTCCCGTGGTGGAGGCCGTATGTCAGCATTTTCCGGAGGCCATTGTTTCGGTGGATACTTGGCGCGCCGAGGTGGCTCGAGAGGCGCTGGCGGCCGGCGCCTCGATGGTCAACGACGTCTCGGCTGGGCGCTGGGACGAGGGCCTGTTGCCTGTAGTAGCGCGATACCGCTGCCCGTACGTGCTCATGCACGCTCAGGGCACGCCTCAGACGATGCAGCTGGCTCCGGCGTATTCGGAGGTGGTGCAGGACGTGCTGGATTTTTTCATCCAACGCTTGGAGATATTGCAAGCGATGGGTATTCACGACGTTGCCATAGACCCCGGTTTTGGCTTTGGTAAAACGCTGGAGCACAATTACGCGCTGCTGCGTCGTTTGGCGGTGTTTGAAGCCGTGTTGCAGCGGCCTCTTTTGGTGGGGGTGTCGCGCAAATCTATGGTTTGCCGCCTCTTGGGCACCAAGCCTGAGGCTGCGTTAAACGGCACGACGGCCCTTCATGTATTGGCCTTGATGCAAGGTGCTCGCCTCTTGCGCGTACACGACGTGCGCGAGGCGGCAGAGGCAGTGCGCATTGTAGCCGCCTATCAGGCACCGGGCGACATAGCGGCGCTATAGCGGCAGGGTTCTATCGAGTTTGTATGGGCGCTTGCACGAGCATAGCACATGCCTACCTTTGTCGCCAACAGCCCGACGGACGTGAGGGTCTTTCGACTGTTAAACCGAACCTTGCTCAACATGCGACGCCATCCTGCTGCCTTGCCGTACTTGTTCTTTACCGAAATGTGGGAGCGCTTCGGCTACTACCTCATGATCGGTATCTTCTTTTTGTACATGACCGACACCCAAACGGGTGGGTTGGGCTTCGAGCGCGAAGTGGCCTCCGACATCTACGGAACCTTCATCGCGCTGGTTTACGTAACACCCTTCATTGGGGGGTTACTGGCCGACCGGGTGTTGGGCTATCGGCGCAGCATTGTGCTGGGCGGCACGCTTATGGGCGTCGGCTATTTGCTGTTGGCCATCCCGAACAGCATGACCGCCTTTTACATCTCGCTGCTGATCATGATTTTGGGCAACGGCTTTTTCAAACCCAACATCTCGACGCTGCTGGGCAACTTGTATAACGAGCCGCAATACCGGGCACTTAAAGACGACGGCTACAACATCTTCTATATGGGCATCAACATTGGAGCCTTAGTATGCAACTTCGTGGCAGCCTATTTGCGCAACACTTACGGCTGGGGTTATGCCTTTGCAGCGGCTGGCGTGGGCATGTTCATCGGCGTGTCCATCTTCCTCAGCGGCACGCGTACGATGAAGCACGCCGATGTGCAGCGCCAGGCCAATCCTTCGGAGGCGGGGGTGCTGACGTTGCTCTCTTCGGTGCTGCTGCCGGCGTTGCTGACCGGCTTTTTGGCTTGGCATATTCCAGGCCATGTGCTCGGCTCCGACTCTACGGATGCCTTTATTTTTGGCTCTTTGCCGGTAGTAGCTTTCTTTTTGTGGATCTTGCTTAAAGCCGCTCCGGAGGAGAAGCCGCGCATCCAGGCGCTGCTATCGATTTACGCGGTGGTCATCGTCTTTTGGGCGGTGTTCAAGCAGAACGGTACGGCACTGACGACGTGGGCCGAATACTACACCGACCGCTCGATGCCGGCGTGGATGGAACAGCCTGCGCGTTGGTTGGGCATGGTGCAAGAGGTGAAGCATGAGGTGGGGGTGTTTCCGGTGTACGACGCGCAGTTTCGCACGCAGAAGGATCCTTCGACCCAGCAAATCGTCAAGGGCGAGGGCATCCATCCCTATTTCTTGAACGTTCCGGAGCGCGAGCGCCCACCGCTGGGTGCATCGGTATCGCTGGTGTCGACGGAAATTTTTCAGTCGGTCAACCCCTTCTTTGTCATTGTGCTGACGCCTGGGGTCGTTTGGTTTTTTGGCTGGCTTCGGCGGCGCCATCGCGAGCCAACGACGCCGGGCAAGATCGGCTTAGGGTTGGTCATCTCAGCGCTCTCGACCCTTGTCACGGTAGCCGCTGTGTATGCCTGCCACAACGGCGCCGTCAAGGCTTCTGCTTGGTGGCTCGTTGGTACCTACGCGGTCATTACCGTAGGAGAGTTGTGTCTTAGTCCCATGGGTCTGTCGATGGTGTCGAAGATGGCGCCTGCCCGCATAGCAGGCCTCATGATGGGCGGGTGGCAATTGGCCACCTCTATGGGGAATAAACTGAGCGGAGTGCTGGCTACTCTTTGGGACCGCTACGATCACAAAGCTGATTTCTTTTGGGTTAACTTTGCCCTATTGTCGGCAGCTGCGTTGGCTCTTTTTGCCATGTTGCGCTGGCTCAACCGCTTGTTCCGAGAACAAGGGTTATCGTGAAGATTGCTTTGCGGGTGCTCTTAGGATGTTCAGTAGTGTCTCCATCATCGTTTTACCATAAAAAGTATTGACTTATGGCAACGAAACAGCGACTCTCCAAATCCCGTCAGAACGTCAAGGAGCAGGAGGAACTGCGCAAATTCTTGCTAATTGTTATAGGGATCGCATTAGCTCTGATGGTGCTGATGTACGTGATTTTCCGTTGAAGCAAGCGCCGGAGTCTTATTCAGCATGTGCAGTAGCGGCACTGCGTTGGGTTTTTCAGAGCAGCGAGGTGTGTCGATGGCGAGGCTCATCGCACAGCTATTCTCTTGTGTGGGGGTGGTCAAGGGCCTATCCGGAGACGACAGGCTACCTGATACCGACACTATTGGCTTGGGGAGATTGGCGCCAAGACGAGCGCTGCCTTGAATTAGCGCGTCAGTGGGCTGAGTGGCTGGTGGGTCTTCAGCAAAGAGAGGGTTTTTGGGCGGGCGGCGTGGTAGGAGGGCAGCAGCCGAGCGTTTTCAATACGGCCATGATTGTCGATGGCCTGTCGGCCCTGGCAGAGCGAATGCCCGATGCGCATTTTGCTGCAGAGAGTGCGTACCGAGGCCTGGCGTGGTTGCTGGTTGCCTCAGACGCCGACGGCGCGTGGAGGCAAGGGTTGTACGTGCCGGGTTTTACACCTGCCTACTACGCCTATGCGGTAGCCGCCGCGTTGCGCAGTATCGAGCGTTTGCACCAGTGGCGCAAGGGCGAGGAGCTGCTTCGGCGCGCAACGGCCTACTACGCCCGCCATTTGGATGCCGACGGGACGTTGGTGCAGGCGGGTTTTCACCCCGGGCCGTGGGCTTTCACTCACACCATAGCGTACGCCTTGCAAGGGCTTTGGGAAGCGGCGCTCTACTTTGAGGAGGTATCGCTTCAGCAGCGGGTGTTGCGGGCCTGCTGCAGGTGGCAAATGGTCATGCAAGAGCGTGGGCGCGTTGGCGGCCGCTATCGGCAAGGGTGGAAGGGCGACTATTCCTTCACCTGTCCGTTGGGCAATGCGCAGCTGAGTGTGTTGTTTCGGAAGGTAGGGAGTCATGCGGGTGCCATTGCGTTGGAGCGGTGGGCCGATTGGCTTTTGCACCAGGCTGTGGAGCACCAATACTGGGGGACTGACCCCAACCGCCGCGGTGCTCTACCCGGCTCTGTGCCGCTGTGGGGGCCGTACCTGCGCTGGCGCTATCCGAACTGGGGAGCCAAGTTTCTGCTCGACGCGCTTTTGGCGGCGCTAATTTCGGATGGAGTAGAATAGAGTAGAAGAGCTCGTCAGTTCGTATAAGCGCTCTGCGCCTCAGGATTGCCCTAAAGTACGGGGTGCTTTCTTAGTGCATCCGGTCGCCCCGAGTAGGCAGGTTTTCCATCACATCGGCTTCGTACTTGAGATACTCTTGCCAACGCTGCCAGGTTTTTTCCCAACCAAAATAGCGTTCGGCCAAGTCCAAAAAGAGCCGATAGTGGCCGGCCTCCGCCACCATGAATTGGTGGTACCACTGGCGCAGGGCTTCGTCGGCGCAATGGAGCGACAACAGGCGAAAGCGCTCACAGCTGCGCGCCTCGATGAGGGCACACGTTAGCAAGCGCTCCAGCAGGGCCTCGTCGCGGCTGCCTCCTTTCTTCTGGAATTTCAGCAGCGCATTCACGTACTCGTCTTTGCGTTGGCGGCCCAAGCGGAGCGAGCGCTTTTTCATCTCGGCCAATACCATCCGAAAATGGCCCCACTCTTCCGTAACCACAGGGGCTAAGGCCTCCACCATTTCAGTTCGTTCGGGAAAGGCTTGAATGAGCGAAATACACGAAGTAGCCGCCTTTTGTTCGCAATAGGCGTGGTCGGTGAGAATTTCACTCAAATCCATCTCCGCTAGATTAACCCAGCGCGGGTCGGTCGGTAGTTTTAAGCCTAAAGTGGTGTTCATACGCGTGAATGGCCTTTGTTGGCTTGGGAAAAAAAGGGCGGCCTCCCTGCCGCTGGGGCTGTAGATGTCGAAGCAACGCCCGCATTTAACGCCGGCAAAGTTCTGGCGAAAAAGCATCTTTGCGTAGCCCAACCGCTTAGCAAACGCGCTCTCTGGCTCGCATCTATGAATCACGTCGCCCACTGCCTGCTTTCGTATCCAGACGAGGCCTTGCTCATCGGCAATTTCATTGGCGACTACATCAAAGGCAGCCGCTGGAAACACTATCCGGAACCCATCCAGAAAGGTATCTTGCTGCATCGCTTCATCGATGCTTGTGTTGAGGAGCATCCTGCTTTGCGGAGGAGTGTGCAGCGCCTTCGACCCTACGCTGGGCGCTTTGCCGCTCCGGTCGTAGACATTCTCTACGACTACCTGCTCTGCAAGGAATGGGAAACGGCAGCAGTAGTGCCGGACTTCGAGCGCTTTTCGTCGTGGGCATACGTTGGCTTGGAGGCTTACCGCCACTTCATGCCCGAGGCACTTCAGGAGCGCTGGCCGGACATGCGCTCAGGGCGGTTTCTGCACTTGTACACCAGCCGCGAAGGCGTTGCCTGGACGCTGGAGCGCTTTGCCTTGAGGCTATCGTTGTCGCTCGACGGTCGAGGTCTGCTCTCTTATTGGGAGAAAGATGAGGCTACCTTTACGGCAGATTTTCAGGAATTGCTCCCCGATTTGAGGGCGAAAGTGGCCGCCTGGCGAAGCCGGTATTGCTCCTGACCAAAAGCAGCCTCGTTGGCTTGCGGCTTGCCTTCGCCATAAGAAAAGAGAAAAGAGGAAGTGGAAACTTAAATCATCGTCTGTCATGCCGAGAGCTCCTAAGTATTCTCCGATCTGCGGGATTGTTGCTTTAGCGTTTTTATGGCAAAAGCCCGTATTGGCACAGGCCACGTATTTCCAGCAGGAGGTCAACTACCACATTCGGGTAACCCTCGACGACATCCAACATACCTTGCGAGGGCAGATGCGCTTAGAGTACATCAATCACTCGCCTGCATCGCTCGCCGAAATATGGCTACACCTGTGGCCCAATGCCTATCGGAGCCGCCAAACGGCTTTTTGTCGCCAAAAGCTGCGCCAGGGCGATATGCACTTCTACTTTGCTCCCGACAGTTCGATGGGCTACCTTTCTGGAGTAGATTTTCGGGTGAATGGGCAGCCGGTGCGCTGGGAGTTTCACCCCAAACACCCCGACATTGCCCGCCTCTGGCTCAACGAGCCGCTGCCGCCAGGAGGGCGCATTGTTCTGGAGACGCCTTTTGAAGTAAAAATACCTGCTGTGTTCTCTCGCTTAGGGCATACTGGGCAATCTTACCAAATCTCGCAGTGGTATCCGAAGCCAGCGGTTTACGATACTCGGGGGTGGCATCCCATGCCCTATCTGGATATGGGCGAATTCTATGCAGAGTTCGGCACGTTTGAGGTGGAGATTACCCTGCCCGAAAACTACGTCGTAGGGGCTACGGGAGTGCTCCAGTCGCCGGAAGAGCAGGCGTTCTTACTGCGCCGGATGGCCGAAACTCAAGCCGAATTGGAGCGTCTGGACGTGGAAGGCGACGGACCTAAACCCTTCCGTAAAGCGCCGAACGATACCTTTCCGCCTTCTTCGCCAGTGCTGAAGACCCTGCGCTTTCGGGCGGAGCGCGTACATGACTTTGCCTGGTTTGCCGATAAGCGCTTTCGCGTATTGCGCGAGGTGGCGCTGTTAGAGTCAGGGCGAGAGGTAGAGTGCTGGGCCATGTTCTTGCCCTCTTCATCGAGGCTTTGGCGGCAGGCGGCTACATACGTGCGGCGGGCTGTGGAGTTTTACTCCGCCCATGTAGGCGAGTACCCTTGGCCACAGGCTACGGCCGTACTGGGTGCTCTGAGCGCCGGCGGCGGCATGGAATATCCTATGGTTACTGTCATTAGCGACGCAGCGAGCGAGGAGTCCTTAGACGAGATTATCGCGCATGAGGTCGGGCACAATTGGTTCTACGGCGTTTTAGCCTCTAACGAGCGCGCCTATCCGTGGCTGGACGAAGGGCTGAACTCGTACTACGAGCAGCGCTACATGGAGCACTACTACGGCCAACAGAATGCCCGCAGTTCAAAAAGTCGCAACGCGGCTGACCCCAAAAATTTCGGCTCGCTTTCTCGGCTGTTGTCGGTAGCACTGGTGCGTGTAGGTGATACCCAAACGCCCGCTACGCCGGTAGAGGCGCTGACGCGCACGGGTTATTTTGCAACCGCCTACGTCAAGCCTCCGCTCTACTTGCAGTGGTTAGAGAAGGCCTCTGGCAGGTTGCTGTTCGACCGAGCCATGAAGCACTACTTCCAAAGGTGGCAGTTTCGGCACCCCTATCCGGAAGATTTGCAAGCGGCGTGGCGAGAAGCAGGGCTAGAGGCCGATTGGTTTTTTGAGGCGATGCAGAGCGCTGCTCCGTTCGATATGGCTGTGCGCCGAGTGCGACGCTTGCCCAGTGGCGAATGGGAGGTTCGGGTGAGCCGACGCAAGGGGCAAAAGGCCCCGTTCAGCATCAGCGCCCTCCGGAACGACCAAGTGGTGCACACTCAGTGGTATGCACCCGTGGAAGGCTCTTCGGCAGTCTTGACCTTTCCTGCGGTGTCGGCCGAAGCCTTTGTTTTGGACTACGAAGGCGTTACCTTAGACGCCTTCCACTCGAACAATGGGTGGCGAGTGGGGCGTTTGCTGCCCAAACGCCGCCCGCTGCATGTTTGGCCTTTGGCCTTGTTTGAAGCGACGGACCGCACTGTGGTCGGCCTCCTTCCCTGGGTGGGTTGGAATCAGTACGACAAGGCGACCATAGGGCTAGCCCTCCATAGTCCTCTTTTACCGCCGCAGCGCTTGCGCTACTACCTTTTGCCCGGCATAGGCACGGCCTCGGGCAATGTTGTCGGCCTAGTGGATGTGCAGTATCGCTTTTTGCCCGGAGGGCTAATCCCACATGCGACCGCGGGCTTCAGCGTCCGCTCGGCCACGTATGCCCATCGGCTGGGCGAAGTCGGCTATCGGCTTCAGTATTGGCGTTGGTCGCCGACTCTTCGGCTCGACTTGCGCAGCGGCTCGCCGTCGTTTGTGCATGCCTTAGACGTTCGGGCTATTCTTCTACAAAAAGAAGAGCCTATCTTCAGCGACCAAGGCGTTTTTGCAGGCAAAAGCCGCCCTACCGCCCAAGTGTATGAGGTGCGCTACGAGGCCCACAATCTCTCTGCGCCCAATCCCTGCAGTTTTTTTATTGGTTTGGAAGGACAGCACTATTCAGTGCAGGGCGCACCCGCTAGCTATTTGCGCGCCGCTTTCGAATGGCAGCAAGAGTTCTACTACAAGCCCAAAAAACGCCTCTACGTCCGTCTCTTTGGCGGATACTTTTTGCACAACACCCAGCGCTATAGGGGCAGTGTGGCCACCAACAGCCTGACCAACGACGTGGCACGCGCCTCCTTTGCCCTGAACCCTCAGGGCTTCAACGATTACCGCTTCGACCAAGTGTTTTTGGGACGCACCGACACCCGCGGTTTCTTGGCGCGTCAGGTGAGCCAAACTGAAGGCGGCTTTAAAAACGCCTTCGGCCCCGCTTATGCGCAAGTGTTCGGTAACTCCAACGATTTTATTGCCGCGCTCAACCTCCGCGCCGATTTACCTTTCCGCATGCCCTTTAAACCTTATTTCGACCTCGGCTACTTTCGCGATGCTACGCCCTTAGGCGCCTCCCGCTCCCTCCAAGAACAGCTCGTCTGGAGTGGCGGCCTGATGCTGGAAGTGCTGCGCGGGCATCTGGAGGTGTACTTCCCACTCGTACATAGCAGCGCCCTGAGCCAGCTGTACACCAGTGCCACCAGCAATTATGCTCAGCATATCACTTGGAGCATCCGCTTGCCTCACCTGCGGGCGCGAGACAGGGAACAGCTCTTTCAGTGGCTCAACTGAAGCAACTCGCAGAGCGCTCCTACTTGCCGAGGGCCAATGCGCCCGTCAGGTCCAACGGCCACCAGCGCCGCCTCAGCGCCGGGGTCGTGTTCAAAAAACAAAACATGCCCCTGTTCAGCGGCTTCGGCCAGCAGGCGAGCCTTCTCCTCTAGTGTGATCAGCGGCCGCACGTCGTAGGCCATGACGTAGGGCAGCCCAATATGCCAACGAGACGGCAATAGGTCGGCACAATACACTACGGTGCGCTGCTCAGCCTCGAGGACGGGTATCATCATAGCTTCCGTATGGCCGTAGGCAAAGCGCACGCGAAAGCCGGAGTACAGCTCAATGTCGGGCTGCACCTCGACGAAGCGCAGCACGCCTAAGTTGCGCAAGGGCTGAAAATTTTCGGCCAAAAACGAGGCCTTTTCGCGCGGGTTGGGTGTGCTAGCCCAGCGATAATGATCCTCATTGGTCCAGTAGATGGCGTTGGGAAAGGAGGGGGCCACCTCGCCCGTAGCCTCGTCTTTCCACAAAGCGCCGCCGCAGTGGTCGAAATGTAAGTGGGTCAAAAAGACGTCGGTGATATCTTCAGGCGCGTAGCCTGCTTGCTGAAGCGAGGTGAAAAGCAAGCCAGTTTGCTCGGGCAAAAAATGGGCGCGAAATTTTTCGTCTTGCTTGTTGCCAATGCCTGTGTCAATGAGAATGCGCCGATCGGCTGTTTCCACTAACATCGCGCGCATGGCCCACAGACACATGTTGTCGGCGTCGGGTGGGTTCATTTTTTGCCACATGCGCTTAGGCACTACGCCAAACATGGCACCGCCGTCGAGCCGGAAAAAACCGGTTAAAAGGGAGGTGAGTTTCATAATCTTTTCTTGAAAAAAATATTAAACCACGTGTCGTACTGCTGGGTTTTCCGCAGTGTAGAGTTTTACAATCCACGCCGTGAAAAACTAAAAAAACCGATCGCTAAAACCAGGTGGCGGCATTTCGAACGAGGATGCTCGTTTGCCAAAAAACCGATAACGATTGTGGGCAAGAACATTGTAGGCCCAATCGCGCCACTTCAGGGGCAAAACGCGCAACCAGTGGGCTTCGCTCTGCGTCAATTGCGGAAAATGACTGCTTTTGTATCGGAGGCATTCCCTATGACAGGGGTAATGTTGCTCGATGCCCTGCGAACCAACACCAACGATGCCGCCAGCCGAGCCGCTGTAGCCTGCCTAGAGGAGTGGCAAAGGGCATTTCCCATCTTAGCGAAACTGCGCCCTGACATGCGCATGCGCGACCTACAACAGGTACTGGCGACTACACAGCGCCAACTACTGCAGTTCGTTCGAGCTGATTTGAGCGGTCGCCCCTTAATCGTTCTGGACCCTCCGGCCGTTGGCCTTGATGACCTGACTTACTATCGCCTCGGCGACTTTTTAGCAGAAAAATGGGCCGACCGAGCCATCATTCTACTAAGTTCCTTAAGAAAATGGGATAAAGAGAGCCACAGATGGATACAAATTGAGAAAAGCACTGTGAAGGGTTAATGTCCCTTAGCCTTTAAAAATGCTTTTGGGCTAAAAACGCAACCTTAGAAACTTCTGGGCAAAGGGGCTCGCTTCGCAGCCTACCCTTGTTCTTCAAAGCCCTTGATTGTAGAAGATAAATCAATGCCTGCATTGAGCCATACCATATTTGAGACCATCGCTGGTTGCCTATCTTTGCCTCAACAATGGCACGCCGAGTTCTCCTTTTCGTGTGGGCAGTGGGCATATTGGGCCAAGCTTCCGTTCGAACGATACTGTTGGTGCACTACCGTTTGGAGCGGGAGGTATACGTGAAGCGCTGCGAGAATGCGGCAAGGCCTGAGTTAGATTGCCAAGGCAAATGCTATTTGAAAAAGCGCATGATGGCCGTAGAAGGGCAGCGGGAAGACCGCCAGCAACCCCTGCCGGCCTTCTTTTTTTCGCTGAAAGATCTGCCCCTCTTTTGGGAGGACGGGTGCAAGACCGTTTTGCCGATGCAGGACGCCGAAGGTATGCGGACTTTCCCATCGCTCAGAGGAAGGGCGTGTAGAGGCTGCCTCAGCGATGTTTTTCACCCGCCGTGTTGAGAGCACATTTGCGCTTTTTTATTCTCCGCTGAGCTGCCGGTAGCCCAAGAGGGAGAGTTGCGTTTCTAGGGTCTCTCAACATTTTTTTCAAAGATGAAAAGATTAACTATTCCTTTCTTAGGGTGGTTGGTGCTGACGCCGCTTTCAGCATCGGCTTGCGATATTTGCGGTTGTTCGAGCGGCGCCCAGTCGATGGGCCTTTTACCGTTGGTACATCGCCATTTTTTGGGTGCTCGGTGGCAAGGGCAGGGTTATCGCACCTTTGCGCACGGTAGTGAGGTCAATTCCCGAGAATATTTCTATGCTTGGGATGTCTGGGGCCGTTGGATGCCGCATCCGCGCTGGCAAGTAATGGCGTTGATCCCTTATCAGTACAATCTTCGGGAGTTTGACGACGCTCAGAGGCAGCGCGTGCGCGGGCTAGGGGATGTGTCTTTGTTGGCTCAATTTTCGGTTTTTGACCCCCTCATGTCTAGGGCACGCTCTTGGCGGCATGTGCTTCAAGTAGGAGGGGGCGTCAAGTTGCCCACAGGCGACTTTCGACTGAGGGCAACAACGAATGGCCTTGAGGAGGCGCTACCGCCAGCCATGCAGCCCGGAACGGGCAGTACGGATGTGCTGGCGTCGGCGCTGTACGTCTTGAGCCGAGGTCGCTGGGGCATCAGCGCAGATGCCAGCTATCGACTTACGGGGGTGAACGGAGATGGTTACCGCTTTGGCCCCCGAGTTAACGGCGCATTTCGCCTTTTTTACGTGGGGTTATGGCGGAAAATCGCCTGGACGCCCTACTTGGGTGCTCAGTTGGATCACCGACAGGCAGACTTCCTCGAGGGCGAACAACAGCCCGAAACCGGAGGTTGGGCAGTGCTAGCTACAGCCGGCCTAGAAGTTTTTGCCCAAAACCTCGCTTTTAGCCTTACCTGGAGCCAGCCGCAGGCCTATGAACTGTCTGGCGGCTTCGTCGTTCCGCAAGGCCGACTGTCTGCTTCTATCGCCATCCTGTTCGGTCGACAGCAAATGGCGTCGAATGCGCCAGCACCTGTTCCTCTTCTATTTCCAAACGTCCAATCGGACACTAATGCCGTAAAACAATGATTACAACTATAGTAAGCGATTTGTCTTATTACATCGTTATTGCAGCGGCCATTGGCTCGTTGTTCTATTGGCTATTGGCGGGCAGCCGACTGTTTGGGCTTTACCTGCGCTGGATAGACCACTTAAGCATTGGTGTGGAAGACATTCAGCAAGTGGTCAGTAACTTCGGGCGAGCCATTGCTTGGGGAGCTGTGGCGCTTTTGTTTTGGGCCTTGCCCTTTGCTATGGCCTTGGCTGCTTTTTCATGTGCGTTTTTGTTTTATCAACTGCTGCTTGTATCCAAGAACACGCAGAAATTAATAGGAAATCGCTAGCGTATGAACATTCATTGGTATTTCTCGATGTTTCTGATAGGGAGCCTCTCTATGGCTCCCTATCAGGCCAATGCCCAAAGCACAGAGGCTTTAGACAGCATCATCGCCTTTGAGAAGAGCGCCTGGCTGCGACGTCAGGCTGCTATGGAGCGCGGGGCCTTGGCCAGTGCCAACAATCGCTCCGATGTTCAGTACTGTCGAGCGCATTGGAAAGTAGACCCGCAAATGCGCTACATTGAAGGTGTTATCACCACTGTCTTCGAGCCGCTAGAGAATGTCGATGCTCTGGAATTTGACTTTTCTGCTGCTCTGATCATGGACAGTATCCTGTATCGCGGGCAGAAGATATCCCACAGTCAGAATGGCGATGTATTAACTGTGCACTTTCCTGCAACGTTGCCGGCTTTTCTTCGGGACACGATTGTCTTTTACTATCGAGGCGTTCCGCCTAAGACGGGTTTTGGCTCTTTCGAAGTTGGTCAGCACAGTGGGGTGCCGGTGCTATGGACGCTGTCAGAACCCTATGGCGCACGCGACTGGTGGCCCTGCAAGCAATCGCTCAACGACAAGATTGACTCGATAGACATCTATGTAACTACTCCAGTAGCCTACCGGGCAGCCAGCAATGGCCTGCTGCAGTCAGAAGTGGTGGATGGTGACCGCCGCACGGCGCACTGGAAGCATCGGTATCCCATCGCAGCCTACTTAGTGGCCATTGCAGTTACTAACTATGAGGTTTTCGCTGAACCTATTGCTGTGGGTGTGGATACGGTACTCATGGTAAATTACATCTATCCAGAGAGTGTGACGGCCGCTCAAAACAGCATGAGCTATTTGGCCGACCACATGCGGCTGTTTAGCGAGTTGTTTGGCCCCTATCCGTTTTTGAAGGAGAAGTACGGCCATGCGCAGTTCGGATGGGGAGGGGGAATGGAACACCAGACAATGTCGTTTATGGGTGGCTTCGGCTACGAGCTAGTGGCACACGAGCTGGCACACCAATGGTTTGGCAACAAGGTAACTTGTGGCTCTTGGGAAGAGATTTGGCTCAATGAGGGCTTTGCCACCTACTTGTCGGGGCTTTGCTATGAGCGCTTTCAGCCGCAGTTTTGGCGCAGCTTCAAGCAAGGGCGCATCAACAGCGCCACCTCACAGCCCGGCGGCTCCATTCGGGTCAACGACACCACAAACGTCAACCGCATCTTTAGCGGGCGCCTAAGTTACAACAAAAGCGCTATGGTGCTGCACATGTTGCGCTGGATTTGCGGAGACTCCCTCTTCTTCCGCGCCGTGCGCAACTACATCGACGATCCGCAGGTGGCCTATGGTTATGGGCATACGCCCATCTTAAAAGCGCATTTCGAGGCTGTTCTCGGGAAAAGTCTTGACTACTTCTTCGACGATTGGTACACGGGCGAGGGTTACCCCAGCTACACCGTCCGATGGTCGCAGCAAGGGAGTGGGCCGGTGCTGATACAGTTGGAGCAAAAACAGTCGCATCCGTCGGTGTCGTTTTTCGAACTGCCGGTACCTCTGCGCTTGGTCGGCGCCAATGGCGAGGTGCAGGACATTCGCTTAGAAAACCTTTTCAACGGTCAGGCATTCGCAGTGCCCACCTCCTTTAGCGTGGTCGAGGTGCTTTTTGACCCCGACCTTTGGCTTATTAGTCGAGATAATGAAGTGGTGCGGACGACTTTGGTGCCGACGCCCGAAGAAATGGGTCTCTCTTTCCGAATAGAGCCGAACCCGGCCATGCGCCAACAGGTGCATGTTGTTTGGGAAGGCGTTGCAGCTACGACAGTCAGTTTTTCGCTTTGGGCTACGGATGGCCGTCAAGTGGCTGCCCATACAGAGGCGCTCGCCGCGGGCCGCCGGGTCGTTACCCTTAGGCCGGAGCATGCACCTGCTGGGCATTACCTTCTGAAAATTGCTACCCCCGTCGGGGTGTGGTGGCAGCCGGTGGTGCTCCGCTGACGGGGCCGGTGTGCGAAAACCTCATAAGGTTTTGGGAAGGCCATAGGGCTGGTCTGCAGGCTCTTGCCCTCGGTGTGTTGGGGCTTGGCCGTGAGGAAGAAGTGTCGCAGGAAATAGGGCGCCAGCACGCCCGAATGTCTATCTTTGCCTAACGAAACAGAGACAGCAGGCGTTTTTTCACCACTCTGAGACGAAAGGCAAGGCATGAACAAAGAATTAGCTCAGGCTCCGGCAAGCGCTGAGGAAAAGTTGGTCGAAAAGGCCCTGCGCCCCAAACTGCTCGAGGAGTTCAGCGGTCAGCGCAAGATTGTCGAAAACCTACAGGTATTCATTCAGGCCGCTCGCCAACGCGGAGAAGCGCTTGACCACGTCTTGCTTCACGGGCCGCCGGGGTTGGGCAAGACTACGCTGTCGCACATCATCGCCAATGAATTAGATGCCTCTATTAAAATGACCTCCGGGCCGGTATTGGAAAAACCCGGAGATTTGGCAGGGCTGCTGACCAATTTGGAACCCGGCGATGTACTGTTTATTGACGAGATCCACCGCCTGAACACGGTGGTCGAGGAGTATCTCTACTCGGCCATGGAGGATTTTCGCATCGACATCATGATCGACTCCGGCCCTAATGCGCGCAGCATTCAAATTACGCTCAACCCCTTCACATTGGTGGGCGCCACCACGCGCATGGGTCTGCTGACGGCTCCGCTGCGCGCTCGTTTTGGCATCAATTGCCTGCTCGACTACTACGACGTGCCTACGTTGGAGCGCATCCTCTTTCGTTCGGCCGATATCTTGGGTATACCCATCACCTCCGAAGGTGCACATGAGATCGCTCGCCGTAGCCGCGGAACGCCGCGCATCGCCAACGCCCTTCTGCGCCGCGTTCGCGACTTTGCCCAAGTCAAAGGCACGGGCGTCGTGGACCGCGATATTGCCCGCTACGGCCTGGCTGCCTTAGACGTGGATGAACACGGCTTAGACGAAATGGATAACCGCATCCTCAACGCCATCATTCACAAGTTTAGAGGTGGCCCTGTAGGACTAACCACCATTGCCACGGCAGTAGGTGAAGAGCCGGGCACCATCGAAGAGGTACACGAGCCTTTCCTAATCATGGAAGGCTATTTGCAGCGCACCCCTCGCGGCCGAATAGCCACCCAGAAGGCTTATCACCACATCGGCGCCGTGCCACCCAACCAAGCTGGCACGCTGTTCGACCACGCTTAGCAAAACAGCGCCTCTCAAGAGCAGGGTAGCCTTAGCGCCAACGCAGGTGAGTTGCTCAGCTCATTATTTCAACCACTTATCGCGATTGGCCAGCCGGCCCAGCTGTTCCCACGTAAGGACAAAATCGGTAGGCCCTAATGCGTAAGCCGTTACTTCGTAGGGGTTGTAAATCATGCGAATGCCCTCCGGTACAACGCAAAAATTGAGAGGCAGTGGCAAGGGCATATCGGGTTCTAGCAGCAGGCTCTCCAAACTGACCTCTCCATCCTCCTCCTTCGCGCGATTGGCTTCCAAAAAAGCCTGTTCGACCAGCGGGCGTAGGGCTGCAGTGTCAGCAACGATTTCGGTCAACTCTTGCACAGCGCGCCCATCCGCTTTGTGCAAAGTAAAGAGAAGGACATAACCCGTCCCATGTGCTCCACCCACATAAGAATAGCTGGAAATTTCTATAGAAAGGTAATGAGGCGCATTCAGCAACACCTCAGATATGGCCTCTACAGAGTAGGTCATATAGGTGGTCGAAGTGTCCTGGCCAAAATCGGCCACAACAGACTCCAGCAGTTTAGGGCCGATACTCTCCAGACGCTCTCGGAAAGGCTTGTGGTGGGCCATGTCCTCATCGGTGGGTTCCAGCGTTTGCATGAGTATTGCCTGCAAGGAATCGTTGAGCCGCTGTGCCAAGGCGGCGTCGGTGCTGCTCACCACGGGGTAAGTGACGCGCACTTCGGCGCACAAGGAGTCGCGATCGCAGCGCAGAAAATGGTACTCTTCCATGCGGATCTCCACAGCTGCAGGAGTGCGCTCAGATTGGCAAGCGTTCCAAAGGGCAGCGCTCGTGAGAAAGCAGACGGCCCAGAAGACTTTTTTTGTCATTGTTTTGATGATATTGAGTGAATGTGTGTTAGACAATCGCCCCCCGCTCCGAAGTGGACAGAATTTGCTGAAGTCTGAGCACGGTTTCCTCGATTTCGTCCGGCTGATTGAGATGAGAAAAAGAAAATCGAATGGTTTTGCGCTTTGGGTCGGCCTGGATGGCCTCCAGAACGTGGCTGCTGTGTTGTTCGGCTCCGCTGGTGCAGGCGCTGCCGCCGGAGGCGCTGATGCCGGCAATGTCGAGATGCAGCAGGAGGAGTTCGTTTTTTGGGGAAGGCGGGAAAGAGACGCTCAAGACGGTGTACAGGTCGGCGTCGCTCTCTGGGTTGCCGTTGAAGCGAATATCGTCGAAGGCTTCGCGCAAACGCGCCATGAAATGGCGTCGCAGTTGGCGGATGTGCTGGGTGCGCGCCTCCAGGTCGCGCAGGGCGAGTTCTAAGGCTTTGGCCATGCCGACGATACCGGCCACATTTTCCGTTCCGCCGCGCATGTTGCGCTCCTGACCGCCGCCGTCAATGAAAGGGCGGGTAAAGTTGTTGCGGTTGATGTACACAAATCCGACGCCTTTGGGGCCGTGAAATTTGTGGGCCGACCCCGTCAAGAAGGCCACTGGCGATTGTCGGACGTCGATCGGGAAGTGCCCTACCGTTTGCACGGCATCAGTGTGTAGCAAAGCGCCGTATTGTTGGCAGAGCTGAGCAGCCGTGCTGAGGTCGAGCAGCGTTCCGATTTCGTTGTTCGCATGCATGAGCGACACCAGCGTTGGCTGGGCGTCTTGCTGCGCCAACAGTTCTTCCAACTGCTCCAAGTTGGGCTGGCCAAGGGCATCTACTCGAAGCCAAAATACTTCAAGAGAGTATTCTCGGCTAACGGCTTCAATGGCATGTAGCACAGCGTGGTGTTCGGTAGGGCTGCTGACGA
This sequence comes from uncultured Saprospiraceae bacterium, assembly GCA_937934275.1. Lineage (GTDB taxonomy): Bacteria > Bacteroidota > Bacteroidia > Chitinophagales > Saprospiraceae > M3007. The sequence continues at coordinate 46,352 of CALHAM010000041.1, forward strand.
TGCGACGCACCCCCAAATCGCGCACGGCGCATTTGATCGCCATGTTGTTGCCTTCTGTGCCGCCCGAAGTAAAAAAGACTTCGGCTGTGCTGGCTCCGATAGCCTGCGCGATGGTCTTACGGCCGGCCTCGACCAGTGCGCGTGCGCGGCGCCCTTCTGCGTGAATGCTCGAAGGATTGCCATAATGCTCGCGCAATGCCGACAGCATCGCCCCTACGACTTCCTCCAACAGGGGCGTAGTGGCAGCATGGTCGAGGTAAATGCGGCGGCTCATCCGAAAAAAGCGAAACCTTCGGGCTGCTCATAACCGCGAAGGTTTCGATGGCAAAATTAGCCTATTCAACGCTATGCGCAAGCGCTCCTTAACGAATGCCGCTGCTGTTGTCGCCGCTCTGATGAGTGGCTTCGGCCTTTTGGATAGCAGAGGGGTCGTAGCGAACGTTCAGGTTGAGCCACATCAACCGCGAGATGCGAAAAATATACACAAAATTAATGGCCAAAAAGGCTATCAAGAGCGCAAAGGCGGTATTCAGACCCCAGTCAAGTATCCAGTGGAAGAGAGCTACGAAAAAAAGGCAAAACCACCCCGTCCAGATGTACGAGATGAACATGGCTCCGTAGTAATAGCCCGGTTCTGGAAAGTAGTTTAGCCCACACTTCGGGCAGCGCTCCAACATCTCGAACGGCTTAACGAACGACCAGCTGCTGCTCTCGAACGTTTCTCCTTCGTGGCAGCGCGGACACTTCAACGCAAAAATGCTGTACGCTTTGCTTCCTTTTCCGAACAGCGGCATATGGCTATGCTTTGGCGGGTTCCATGAAGGACTCCAGCGTGCGCACCAGCTCGGCGGCAGACATCAGCCCTGAGCGACGCCACACGGGTTTGCCGTTTTGAAAAATGATGAGCGTCGGTACAGCCATCACTTGGTAGGACGAAGCGATGAGCGGGTTGCGGTCTACATCGAGCTTATAGATCACGGCCCGATCGCCCACTTTCTGCTTTACCTCTTCCAAAATAGGCGCCAGCATGCGACACGGCCCGCACCATTCAGCGGAAAAGTCTACCAAAACTGGTTTGTCTGAGCGAATTAATTCTGAAAATGTCATGGCTTTCTCTTATTTTTTTAATCTCTGCACTTACCGCTGTTGGCACTTTTGCCAACAACATAGTACTGTATCCTTCGGTTTTTATTGCACAAAGATGCCACTATCGAGGCGATGTTTAGGTAGGATGTCTTCGAGCATTTGCGGCATTTTTCACACTTGAGCTGCTGACTATCCTCACGAAGGTCTTTGATGGCGGTCATTCGAAGGGCTAAGTGCATGCAGGCACCTTTGTCTAACGAAAAAAGAGGGCTTGCATGCCCGCAACGATGAACTGCTGCCTATGTCTCCGCAACCTGCCCTTGCCGCCCTTCGCCAACCGACCCTTCTGGAAGGTCTGACGTGTTACCATTGCCACCAACCTTGCCCAGACGATAGCCTGCGCATAGAGGACAAGCACTTCTGCTGCGAGGGTTGCAAGACCGTCTATGAAATTCTGAGCGCCAACGATCTGTGTGCCTTCTACCAACTCGACCCTGAGGCAGGGCGCACCCAACGCGACGCCGCCGATGCCCACGGCTATGCGTGGCTAGACGACCCTGAGGTGCGCCGGCAACTCCTGCAGTTCTCCGATGGGCGCACGGCGCGCGTTACCTTTTACTTGCCGGCCATCCACTGCGCCTCGTGCATCTGGCTTTTGGAGCACTTCTATCGCCTCGATCCGGGCGTCCTGCAGTCGCGCGTAGATTTTTTGAAAAAGGAAGTGTCCATCGTCTTTGATGAGCAAAAAACTACCCTGCGCCAGCTGGCTCGAATGCTGGAGCGCGTGGGCTATCCGCCCGATATTCGCTTGGGCGACGTCAGCCAACAGCACCAGGTGCGTCCGGTCGTCGACCGCTCCCTGCTCTACAAAATAGGCGTGGCCGGCTTCGCCTTCGGCAACATCATGTTGCTCAGCTTCCCGGAGTATTTAGGTCTACAGCAGGAGCGCGACGCTTGGTTTTTCAGCCTCTTTGGCTACCTCAACATTGCGTTGGCTTTACCGACGCTGCTGTACAGCGGGCGCGACTATTTCATTTCGGCCTACGAGGGGCTGCGCCAACGCTACTTGAACATTGACTTGCCGCTGGCTTTGGGCATGGCAGTACTCTTTGGCCGTTCAGCTTGGGAAATCCTGACGGCCACAGGGGCCGGCTACCTGGACTCGTTGGCTGGGCTGGTGTTTTTTCTGTTGTTGGGCCGTTGGTTTCAGCAAAAAACCTACCATGAGTTGTCTTTTGAGCGCGACTACCGCTCTTATTTTCCAGTAGCCGCTTCAAAAGTGGAAAAAAACAGTGCCGAAACCCCCACGCCCATTCAAAAGTTAGAGCCGGGCGACGTCATTCGGGTGCGCCATGGCGAGCTCATTCCTGCCGATGGTGTCTTGTTGAAGGGCCGCGCGCAGCTCGATTACAGCTTTGTAACCGGTGAGGCCGAGCCGGTGGAGGTTCCCGAAGGCGAGGTTGTTTACGCGGGCGGGCGCCAAATAGGCGAGGCCATTGACGTGTGCTTGACGCGGCGCGTCGATACCAGCTACCTGACCCAACTGTGGAACGACGAGGCCTTCCAGAAAGGCATTAAGAGCCACGCTAGCCTGCTGGCTGAGCGAGCCGGGCGCTATTTTACAGTCCTTATCCTGGGGGTGGCATCGCTGGCCTTTTTGTACTGGGCACCGCAAAACATAAGTACAGCCGTCAACGCCTTCACCGCTGTGCTCATCATTGCCTGCCCGTGTGCTGTAGCTCTGTCTATACCTTTCACGATGGGCAACGTGTTGCGTATCCTGGCCCGGCATCGCTTCTTTGTCAAAAACACCCAAGTGCTCGAGGCTTTTTCCACCATTACGGCGGTGATCTTCGATAAAACGGGAACGCTCACTACCAGTAGTAACGCTCAAACGGCGCGCTTTGTGGCAACAGAGGGCCAACGACCGCTGAGCCGCCGAGAGGAGGTGCTTTTGCACGCCTTAGCTCGCCAAAGCAACCACCCCGCCAGCCGTCAAATAGCGGCTTCGTTGTCTCAAAGCCGCTCGTTACCTGTGCAGCAGTTCTTGGAAGCCACCGGCCAAGGCATCTGCGGTATCGTGCAGGGCCACTCCGTGCGCATTGGCTCCGCCGCCTTTATTTTAGGGAAAAAACAACCCGCTACGGGCACCTTTGTAGAAATAGACGGCGTCGTGCGCGGCTACTTCGAAACCCAAAGCCGCTACCGCGAGGGCTTGCGCCACGTCATTGACTTTTTCAAAAAACAACATCGGGAGGCATGGCTGCTCTCGGGAGACAACGAGCGGTCAGCTGCCGAATTGGCACCCCTGTTCAATAGCCCTGACCACTTGCGCTTCCACCAAAGCCCTCACGACAAACTGGCCTTTGTGCAGCAGCTGCAACAGCAAGGCCACCGCGTTCTCATGATCGGCGATGGCCTCAACGACGCCGGCGCCTTGCAGCGCAGCGATGTGGGCATCGCCGTGGCTGAAAACACCAACACCTTCACTCCCGCTTGCGATGCCATTCTGGATGCCGGTCAGTTCAGTAAGTTGCCTCAATTCCTCACCCTGGCCCGCTGGGGCATCCAGACCGTCAACCGCGCCTATCTGCTCGCTGCAGCCTACAACGCCGTGGGCTTGAGCTACGCCGTCAGCGGCGCCCTTTCGCCCATAGTAGCGGCTATTCTCATGCCGCTCAGTTCCGTAACCATCGTGCTTTTCGGCTTCGGCATGACGCACGCAAAGGCGCGGCGGATGGGTCTGTAGGCCGGCTCAACCTCTTCCATCGCCATTTGAGGCGGAGCCGTACAAAAAAGGCCGTTGCTCGCTCATAAGAGCAAACAACGGCCCGCCGATATCGCAATGCGCAGGAATAACCCTATCAATGGCCGCCTACGCCGTGGTGAATGTGTCCATGAGCAATCTCTTCTGGTGCAGCGTCACGGATGCTTTCAATATAGCCCGTAAAGTGTAAGTCAACGCCTGCCATCGGGTGGTTGAAGTCAATTTTAACTGACTCCAGGCCTACCCACTCCACAATGCCTTGATAATGATTGCCGTCTTGATCGGTCAGCGGCAAAATATTGCCGATTTCAAGTAGCCCGTCGGGAATCTTGCCGTTCGTTTCAAAAATGCTTTTAGGCACTTCGACGATAGCGCTTTCGTCGCGCTCGCCGTAGGCATCTGCAGCCTTTACGGTGAAAGAGAATTTGTCGCCGGCTTTCAGCCCTTCGATATTGGCTTCAAACTCGGGGAGCATAGCACCGATGCCGTATATGAAGGCCAGTGGCTCGTCGCCCTCGGTGGTTTCGATGAGTTCACCGTTGGCATTGCCTTCGGTCAGCGTGTAGTGTAAGAACACTGCTTTATCTTTTTCTACGACCATTAGAAAAGGAAAAATGAAAAAGTGAGAGAAAATTATGAATATTAAGCAAAGGTACGGCGCTTAGGGCTTACACTGGGCATGGTTTCTCGTTTTTGTGCTAACAATGGCCGAAAAAATGCCCAAAGATTTAAAAGAGGGCTGAGAGGTGTTAAGACTTCCCGTGGTTGAGCGGCTGTTGATAAATTCTAACACTGTATTGGCGAGTGCATTAGAACTTTACCCCAAAAACAACCCAAATACTCTTTCGTTGCATGAAATTATTACTTATTGGCATGGGGCCGGGCATCGGCCTATCGGTAGTGCGGCGTTTTGGTCGCGAAGGCTTTGAGGTACTGATGGTAGCGCGCAGCGCTGAGAAGCTGGCGCATCTGGAGCAAGAACTGGCTCAACAAGGCATTCGCAGCCGGGGCTATGCTTGCGACATTGCAGAGGAGGCGGCCTACGAGGCGCTTTTGCAACAGTTGGCTTCTGAGCATCCAGATGTGGAGGTGTTGCATTACAACGCGAGCGCCTACCATCCGGCGTTGCCGACGGCCATTGCGCTGCCGGTGTTTCACACCGACTTTAGCGTCAACGTCGTTGGGGCTTTGTTGGCGGCGCAGGCGTTTGTACCGCGCATGAAAGAGCGCGGAGGCGGCACGGTGTTCGTTACCGGAGGTGGCTCAGCGCTGAAGGCACCGGCGGAATTGGCATCGCTCAGTGTGGGCAAGGCGGGCGTGCGCAATTTGGCCATGTGTTTGGCCGAAGAATGCGCGCCACACGGCATTCGGGTAGGTACTATCACAGTGTGTGGCATGGTGCAGCCGGGCACGAAGTACGACCCCGATCACATTGCCGATCTTTTTTGGCAGATGTATCAAACACCGGCAGCCCAGTGGAAACGCGAGATTGTGCTCTAAGGAGAAGTAGGCTTCTTTGGCCGCCACACGAGGGTCAGGGCGGGCGCGATACCCAGTGCGGTATGCCATTCAGCAGCAGAGGATAGGGCTACTTCGCGCGTCAGCGACACGTCGGCCCCCAAAGCGAACCGCAGTGGCTCGGCGCGTATACCTGTGCGCAAGGTTAAGGCGGGAAGCGGGTGATACGCCATGCCTATGCGTGTTTGGGCTGGTCGCTCCAAGTCTTTTTCTACCTCAGCCAAGGCGACAAACACTTCGGAAGCTTGCCAGGCAGCGCCCAGGCGAAGGACGGCGGGCACAGGCGTGCCGGCTATTTCCACCTGAGGGGGGTTATACATCTGTGCGCCAAACCAGAGCTTAGGTATCGGATTCGCCAGTGCGCTCAGGCTAAAGGTCAGCGCTGTAGCTTGACCGTATTCGCGCGCCGACACGTGTAGCACTCCCAGTCCGCCGCCTATGAGCAGCGCGCGGCTCAAGCGCCGCCCGTATAGGAGGCGGAGGCATTGCTCGCCATAGGTTTCGATGCCCGAATGGGCAGCGTCTAACCCTAAGCCCTCTTGTTGGCTGGTCTGAATGGCTACTTGTGCGCGCACCCATCGCCAGCCCGCCAGTCCATAGGGTAGGGTAGCTCCGGCCCATATCCCTGTCCCTTCACCCAAGCCCAAGGCAGCCTCCTGCCCTACGCCTCCGTCCAGCGACGGGTAGGCTACTGTAGCTCCGCCCGAACTCATCGCCGGCGCTACTTGCGGAGAGCGCATAAATACTTGCGCGCCAGCAACGCCGCCAAACAGTAGAGCAAAGAGCACTGACCACAACACTAAGGAGGAAACAAAAGGAGAAGTGCAGCGCATGGCGCATCATTGTGTGCGCTGAGCGGTGGACGAGCCAAATTGCTCCTCCAGCAGTGCGTCTATGTCTTCCATGAAGCGGTCCACGTCGCGCGCATTCGTGCCATCGCAAAAAGAGCGCACGTGCCGGTTGGTGTCTACCAAAATAAGGCGCCCACTGTGGTCGAAACCGCCGGGAGCATCGGGGTTGACCACCGCCACGCTGAAATAATCGTCGGCAATGCCGTAGATGGCGTCGTGGTCGCCCGTAACCAGCTTCCAGCGGCGTGCGTCGATGCCGAGCTTTTGCGCATAGCGCTGTAGCGCCTCTACCGTGTCGTTCTTGGTGTCTATCGAGTGCGACAGCAGCATTACTCGGTCATCGTTGCGGTACTTTTGGTAAATGCGCAGAGCATTGGCCTTCACCTTAGGGCAAATCGTTGGGCAGTGGATGAAAAAGAAATCGGCCACATAAATCTTCCCGCGAAAGGTTTCGTTGGTCACAGGTTGGCCCTCCTGGTCGATGAAACTAAAGTCAGGAATAGTGGGGTAGAGGGTATCGCCGTTGACGATGTCGCGCTCGCCAAGAATGGGTAGGCGGCGCGGCGCTCTCTGACAGGAGAAGGCCAGCGTCAGAAGGGTGCAAGACAGGAGAAACAAGAGACGGCTCATAGGGCAATTGCCGAACTTTAGAATCCAGTAACGATAATGGTCGTCTTTGAAGGGTCTGGTGTTTGTGCAACAGCCGTTTTTTTATTCCTGTTGCAGGATTTTTTGCGCAGCGTCGCGCGCTTGGCGAATGTCTTGCTGGTTTTGGCTGATTCGCTTTTTTTGCTCTTGTAAGTAGCGGAGGGCATCTTCTTTGGCTTGTTGTGGGGAGGGTGGCTCGTATTCGCGCATCCAAGTGTACATGTCGTCTTCGGCCTTTTTCATCTGGCGAAGGAGGGCTTGTAAAGAGTCAGCGCGAGGCGAATGAGCAGGCAGTTCGGTCAGCATTCGCTTTAGGGTGCGTCCAAGGCGGTTCATTTCGGCCATTTCAACCATAGCTTCGTCGTGAATAGCCATAGTTTGGGCTTCCAGGTCTTTTACCGCCTGATTCTGCTGAGGTAGTAGGACGAACACAAGGGCCGCCGCCGCTATCGCCAGACCTATCCACGTGTTTTTGTCCATATACAACGATAATGTGGTGATGCGCTTTTACAGAGAGGTATTAGCCTTGAAGCTGGCACTCAAGATGCCTTGCGTCGGCGCAATTCGTCTCGTAGTCGGGCAGCGGCTTCGTAGTCTTCGCGCTCAATCATTTCCTTAAGAAAGCGCTCCAGGTCGCTATCGCTGTAGTTTTCCAGGGCATCCAAGTTAATTCGGCTTGAGGAGGCTGGGCTGTGCTGGGCAACTTGCGTTTGTGGCTCATCTTCTTCTTCCATTTCCGGGAAGACAATGCCGGCGGCATCGAGGATGAATTCGTAGGTGTAGATCGGGCACTCGAAGCGAACGGCCAAGGCGAGAGCGTCGGAGGTTCGGGAGTCGATTTCGAACACCTCTCCTTGATGCACACAGACCAGTCGGGCGTAAAAGATGCCGTCTAAAAGGTTGTTGATGACTACTTCGCGCAGTTCGATGTGAAAGGTTTCCAGCGTGCTCTTAAACAGGTCGTGGGTTAGAGGGCGACCTGGGAGCATGCGCTCCATGGCAATAGCGATGGAGTGCGCCTCGCAGCTGCCGATGACGATGGGTAATCGGCGATGGCCGTGGCGTTCTTTGAGCACCACGGCGTAATTCTGCGCTTGCGATACGCTGGAAGAGAGTTGGACAATTTCCAATTCGACACGATTCATAGCCAGAAAGATAAGGAGCGGTTAGCGATAGGGAGGCAGGGCCTGCGGTATACAGCAGCAAAGTTAACCGCTAATGCCCGGTTTGCGTGTCAAGAACAGTTCATTGGGCTGCCTTGAATTTGCGAATTGCCTCCGTCAAGCGCGGTACTACCTCGAAGAGGTCGCCTACGACACCGTAATCGGCCGCTTTAAAGAAAGGCGCTTCGGGGTCTTTATTGATGACGACGATGACCTTAGAATTGTTGACGCCAGCCAGGTGCTGGATGGCGCCGCTGATGCCTATCGCGATGTACAGGTTGGGTCGAATAGCGATGCCGGTTTGGCCAACGTGTTCGTGATGTGGGCGCCAATGGCTATCGGCCACAGGGCGCGAGCAGGCGGTGGTGGCGCCCAATGCTTCTGCCAGCTCTTCTACGATGCCCCAATTGGAGGGGTCTTTCATGCCTCGGCCCGCCGACACGACTATCTCGGCCTCGGGCAGTGGTACGCGTCCTTCCACTGTGCGCACGGCGCGCACGCGTATGCGCGGTGCTGGCGCGCTCACCGTCAGCACCTCTGCACTAACCGGCTGACCGCTGACTTCGAGGCGGATGGCGTTGCCCATCAGCGACAGTACTTTTACTGGGCTAACGATGGCATATTCTGCCATAGCCTTACCTGAAAAAACCGATTTGCGCACCACTAGGGTACCATCGCTCTCTACCGAGGCTACGCCGCTAACCCCCGACACCAAACCGGCATTCAGCCGAACGGCAAGGCGGCCGGCCAGGGTCTTACCTGTAGAAGTGTGGCTCATGACTATCGTCGTGGCCCCCACCTGACGGGCTACTTCGGCCAGCGCCTGTGTGGCCGCCTGCGAGTCTAAGATGTCAAAGCGCTCGTCGGCCACATGCAGCACTCGCGAGACGCCGTAGCGACCCAACTCGCCGGGGTCGCTCTGGGTAGTGCCTAACACCACAGCAGCACAGGGTTGCCCCAACTGTTCGGCTAATTTTTTTCCAAATGTAACCGCTTCAAAAGCGGCTTTCTTTAGCTGCCCACGCGGGCTTTCGGCATAGACCAAAACCATATTTCAAACAAGAGAAAAGGCTGATGAGAACGAAAGAAGAGAAGAAAGGCAGGTTTTTTAGAGAACTTTGGCTTCTTCATGAAGCAGGCGCACCAGCTCGTCCATGTCTTCGGGGTTGACGAGCTTGACCCCGGCCTTGGGCGGCGGAAGGGTGAATTTCACCACCCGCACATGCTCCTCTACAGGCACGGCGGGCACGACTTTGAGCGGCTTGGTGCGGGCCATCATAATGCCGCGCATGTTTGGAATGCGCTGTTCGGCCATGCCTTTAGCAGCACTGACGACGAAAGGCAAGTTGACTTCCACTACTTCGACGCCGCCCTCAATGTCGCGCTCTACTACTGCTGTATTTCCCTCCAAGTCGAGTTTGCTAGCAAGAGCAATATAGGGCAGGTCCAAGTGTTCCGCCACCATAGCACCGACTTCGGCGCCGTTGTAGTCAATCGTTTCTTTGCCCAAAAAAAGAATGTCGAAGGCTTCTGTGCGCGCATATTCGGCAATCTGACGGGCCGTAAATGCCGATGAAGTCGCTTCGGCATCGATGCGTACGGCTTCATCGGCGCCAATGGCTAAGGCTTTGCGCAGAGTGGTTTCGTTGGCTGCTGGCCCTACGTGGAGGGCAACTACTGTGCCGCCTAAGGCCTCGCGCAGCTCGCAGGCTCGAACCAAGGCATACCATTCGTCGTAGGGGTTCATGATAAATGTAACGCCGTTACTGTCGTACGCTTTGCCGTCAGGGGTAAAGGCTACGCGCGCGGTAGTGTCGGGCGTTTGGCTGATACAGACGAGAAATTTCATAGAGAAAGGCAGAACAATAAACAAACCAGGACAAGGGCGGGCCTTTAAGGCCGAAAATTTGCCCAAAAGCGCGGCAAAGGTAGCAAAGGGTTAGACATCGTACCTTTGGCGTTCAGTCAACAAATGTTGGTTCGTTTCGTTCAAATAAGCATGAGTCAGCGTTTACAACGACTAATGGCCTTGTGGCAGGCTAGCCCGAACGATGGCTTTTTGTTATTTGCTATCGCTAAGGAATATGAAAAAGCGGGCGACGATGCCGAGGCACTCCTCTGGTACGAGCGCTTGCGCGAAGTGGACCCTGCCTACGTGGGCTTGTACTATCACTTGGGCCGGCTTTACGAGCGCCTAGGCCAGCTACAAGATGCCATCGATGCCTATCGCACGGGCATGCGCGTTGCTCAGCAGGCCGGCGATCAGCACGCCTGGGCAGAGCTGAAAGCCGTACACATGGAAATCGCTCCGGACGACGATGATTATTGAACGTTTGCTACACCGCGTGCTGTTGGCTGTGTTGGCAATTGCGCTGGTGAGCTTCACCTGTCGGCGAAAAGCCACTCTTGGGCAGGAGCACATTGCGCCCGCCACCGCGCCGATGACGGCCGAGGCCTTGAAAAGGCACTTACAACAAAGGAGCCTCACACAAGTGCGCACGTTAGTAGCACATGCTCGCCTCTACATAGAGGGCGAAGAGGTAGCCGCCGACGCCAGCGCAAACTTCATCTGGGTGCGCGACAGCGCTTTGTGGGTTAACATCAAAAAATGGGGCATGGAGGTCTCGCGAGCGCTCGTTACGCCCGACTCCTTCTTTCTGATCAACCGCATCGACAAGACGGTACTTGTGGTGTCGCGCCAAGACTTTCAACAGCGCTACCAATTGCCCGACGGGCTGCCCATTCTGCAGCACCTCCTCCTGGCAGAGGCATGGCTGCCCAAAAACGTCGCCTTTCAGGCCGACATCAAAGACTCGCTGCACCGCCTAAGCGGCACCGATGGGCGTTTTCTGATGGACTACCGCATCGAGGAGGGCGCCTTTTGGCTGCGTCAAAGCGCGTTTTTGCAGCCCGCTGAAGGGCAATGGCTCTCGCAAAACTGTGCTCGCTTTCAGAAATTGCCGCGCACAGGCGCCTTTTTTCCCTATTTTCGCCGCATTGAGTTCTTTAGCCCAGAAAGTGGCTATTTCCGCGCCGACATCGATTTCACTCAAATTGAGACCAACGTTGCTAGACCATTTCGCTTCGACATCCCCGAACACTACCAGCGTTTGCCGTAGCGCCCTGCGTCTGAGCGCTGTCTTGTTGCTGTTGGTGTTTGCGGTCTGTGCAGGCCTGGCTCAAAACCGCCAAGAGCTGGAAGAAAGGCGCAAGCGACTGTTGCGCGAAATTGCTATGACCAACAACCTATTGGAAAAGACCAGTCGCAATAAAGCCGCTACCTTAGACCGCTACACGACCTTGCAAAAGCAAATCGAGCGCCGCGAGCGCCTCATCCAAACGCTCACCTCCGAAATTGCCGCCGCCGAAAGGGCCATTGAACGCAACACAGCGGTCATTGCCTCTTTGGAGCGAGATATTCAAACGATGCGCCTCGACTACGCCCACACAGTTCGGCAAGCCTACCGGCACAAAGTGCTGGCTCATCCGCTGCTCTACATCCTGTCGGCCGACGATCTCAATCAGGCCTTCCGCCGCTGGCTCTTCGTGCGCAAATACGACCGCTTCCGAAAAACACAGGCCGAAGCCATCGCCTCCACGCAGCAAGCGCTCCAAATACGCACGGTCGCCCTGGAAAACACGCGCCGCCAACAAACGGAACTGTTGCAGTCGCTACAGCAGCAACGCCAAACTTTAGGGCAAGAGCTGCAAGAGAAAGAACGCCTACTGCGCGTACTCAAATCCGATGAGGAGCGCCTGCGCACCGACTTAAAAAAGCAGCAGGCCCAACACGAAGCCCTCAATGCTGCCATCGAGCGCATCATCCAGGAAGAAGTGCGCAAGCAGGCCGCTAGAAGAGAAGAGGCTGCCAGCGGAGCGCCGCTCACTGGAATTACCTCCGCAGAGGCTGCTTCCCTCGGTGAGGCCTCGTCAGCATTGCTGCTAGTGGAAGACATCGCCACAAAAAGCTTCCGCCAAAGCCGCGGACGCCTGCCCTGGCCCGTGCAAAACGGATACGTCTCGCGCCGATTCGGCCGGCAGAGACACCCTACCCTGGCCAACATCGAAATCGACAACAAAGGCATTGACATTCGAACCGATGAGCGTGCAGCTGTAAAAGTGGTGTATGACGGAATAGTCTCCGGCATCCAATACGTGCCCGGGCACGAAAACACCGTCATCGTGCAACACGGTGATTTCTACACCGTTTACAGCAACCTCAGCGAAGTAAGCTTTTCGAAGGGCGCTCGTGTGAAGGCCGGCCAAACCATCGGGCGCGTCAACACCAATCCGATTTCCAACGCCGCTGAGCTGCATTTCGAAATATGGTACCAAACCCAACGCCTCAATCCCAGTCAGTGGCTTAAGGTTCAATAATTCAATGCGATATGCTTCCCGTCTCCGTTAGTGCCGACGAACGCGTAGAGGCCGCCCGCCACCTTCTCAACAGCGTGTGCGACCCAGAAATACCAGTGTTGACCATTGCCGATCTGGGCATCCTCCGCCAGGTGCGTTGGTTAGAAGAGGAGCAAGTGCTCGAGGTCGTCATTACGCCTACCTACAGCGGTTGTCCAGCGATGAACGCCATCGAAGTCAACATTCGGGCTGCCCTACAAGAAGGCGGCTTCGAGCGCGTGCGCATCACTACCGCTCTAGCTCCCGCCTGGACGACCGATTGGCTCAGCCCCGAAGGTCGAGAAAAACTGCGCGCTTTCGGCATTGCACCACCCGCCGAAGCTACAGCCGACAAACAAGCCTTGCTGGGCCAGCCCCGTATTCTCCAATGCCCTCACTGCGGCTCGCGCAACACGGAAATGATCGCTCCCTTCGCCTCTACGGCCTGCAAAGCCCTATTCCGGTGCCTGGATTGCCTTGAGCCTTTCGATTACTTCAAATGCCACTGAGGTCACCTGACCTTTAGCACCTTAACTAATTAGGCATCGTTTTTGCCTATTTGGCGCATTCCTAACGCTTTTAAACGACAGATGTCCCATGAGCAAAAATGCTCTTGGCCTGAGCAGTAGCGGTTTCAAAATCGGCAGCAGCCGCTTGGGTCAGTACGGTGCACACACCGGCTCTATTCGCCAGCTCGTCCACGACGGTGACACCATCAATGTGCGTTTGCCGGGTAATATCGGCTTGCGCTTTTTGGGAATAGACTCCCCCGAGGTCAGCTTTCCACTGCCGGGCTCGCCCTCCTTTGTCGCGCTTAAAAATGCGCGTTGGGCAAGTTTTTTTGCCTCCGGCAAATGGCGCAAGCAGTTGCCCTTCCCCCAACACCTCCTCGACCACCTGAGCGACCGCATCCAGGACCGCGCGGAAGTGGCACACAACCACGCCCACCACGCCGAACAGGCCGAACGCAGCCTGGAGGCCGCCATGCTGGCCGACTTTGAAAGAAGCCGCCGGTCTGCAGAGGAATATTCTTTGTTTATGGCCTTCGCCTACGAATTCTTGGATGCTACAGGGCGTTTGTTGGGCTATCTGCATGCCGATAAGAGCAATTTTGAGGATGCCGCCCAAGGAGAGGCTATCGCTAAGTGGAGTTACAACGAGCGGCAGTTGATGGCCGGCACGGCTCTGCCCTACTTCATCTGGCCCAACGTCCAGCCCTTTTTGCGCCTCAATCCCTTTGCTCAGGAGAATTTGCACCCCGACCAGTTCTGGAAAAACGTGAGAAGCAGCACCAAACTCAAAACGGCACGTCAGAGCGTTCAGGCGGCCCGAAAGGCTGGCCTAGGTGTGTTCGACAAGAGCAACCCGCTTTTGTTGGAGCCTTTCGAGTTGCGCTTCATTAGCCGTCGGCGTTTGCCTGCGCGGTTTGTGATCCATCTGGGGCAGCCCGGCTCCACCTGCTTGTTGTCGCCCGATCAGTACTACCGCATCCCGCATCCCGAAGATCGCCTTTTCGTGCCTGCAGATTTTCGCGTCCTGTTCGAGCAAGCGGGTTGGCAAGTGTTATCTTAAAGCAAATTGCTGCTCACGCTCTTATTTTTGCCTGAGTTATTAACCATGGCTTCATGACTTATAAGCGTCTTTCTCCACTAGCCGTGCCGCTGTTGCTCCTCCTTGCGCTGTCTTGCGGTTCCAAATCGGACAAAAAAGCATCCAGCACCTCCTCTGCAGCTCCGCCGGGCGCCGAGAGCGCCGCAGCAGCCAGCGACCCAAAGTTTGCGTTCAAAGACTCAGCTACGCGAGCCGCCTTTAAGCGGCAGTATTTGGTGGCAGAAAAAGACCTGCCTCCGTTGAGCACGCTGCTGCCTGCCCGCATCGGCCCATACAAGAAAATTTATGAAAAAAGCGAGCGGAGTGGCCCAGAAGTCATGATGCTTTACTCCGCCTGGGCCGAGTACATGACGCCCGAAGGCGATGCGATTATTCTTTACCTCACCGACACTGGGCAGCGGCCCGAATATCGGGAAAAGATGGCCAAATGGGCTAGAACAGAAATGGACCTCAAAAACAGCCGAGGTTACGAGAAATCCATCACTTTCGACGGATACCCGGGTTTTGAGAAACACTATCCGAAGTTGAGCAGCGAGATTGGCCTTTGGGTAGCCGATCGCTACATCGTCAACGCCTCTTGCCAGGGCTGCGAGTTGGACCTCCTGCGCGATGCTATACGCAGCATCCCTCTTAAGCGCTTAGAAGTGCTGCAATAAATCGATGTTTATGACTCGGCAGACCCTTGTTGTGGCGTTGTTGCTTTTGTTGGCTCAGGCGTGCAGTCCGCTGCGGCAAGCCCGGCGAACCGAGCAAGCCGTAGAGCGCTCGGCGGTGTTTGCGCAGGGTCTGACGGGTTTTGCCTTGCTCGATGCTGAAACGGGTCGCCTTCTGGCCAACGTCCGCGGTGATCGCTACTTCACTCCGGCCTCCAACGCCAAAATTCTGACTCTTGCAGCTTGCTTACAGCTGTTGCCCGACACCCTCCCCGCCCTTGAAGTGCGGCCCTTTGCTACCTCAGCAGCTGAAACCACGCCGCGCCTGTTGGTGCGAGGCTTGGGCGATCCCTCCTTCTTACATCCGCATTTCCAGCAATGGCAAGGTCCTTTCGAATTCCTGCGCCGGCGTCCAGAGCCGCTGTGGCTTTGCCCGCGCCCCGAGCGCATCGAGCGTTTCGGCCCTGGCTGGGCGTGGGACGACTACGCCGAGGACTTTCAGCCCGAGCGCAGCGCCTTACCCCTCTATGGCCACCTGCTGTACATTCGCTCCTCTACCTCAGGCGGCGTGAAGGTGTGGCCGTCCCGCTTTCGCGACAGCTGTCGCACAGAGGCCGCCTGCTCGGCGCCAAGGCGAAGCGAATGGACCAACCGCTGGACGTTGCCCGCCCCCACAGCAACCGAACCCACGACCTACTGGTCGCCCTTCATTCCCAACAACTTACCTCAACTGCTGGCCGATACGCTCGGCAAAAGCACCGAGTGGCTGCCCGACTCGCTGCAACAACACCTGCCTTCCGACGGCTGGCAAACCCTCTACGGCACCCCCTTAGACACCGTGCTGCGCCGGCTCATGTATCAGAGCGACAATTTCATCGCCGAGCAGCTGCTGCTCATGTGCGCCGATCGCCGCTTTGGCTCTCTTCAAACCGATACCCTTATTCGCTGGTTGCTGGACAGCGCCTGGGCCGACCTGCCGCAGCGCCCTCGGTGGGTAGATGGCTCCGGCCTGTCGCGCTACAACCTCATCTCTCCGCTGAGCCTCGCCCACCTGTTGCGCAAACTTTGGCAACAGCAACCCCGCGAGCGTTTGTTCAACCTCTTCGCCGCCGGCGGACGCGACGGCACCCTTTCCCGCTGGTATGCTCCCGAACCGGGCGAAAACCCCTGGCTCTTCGCTAAAACCGGAACCCTTAGCGGTGTCCATTGTCTGAGCGGCTATCTAGTGGCTCGCAGCGGACGGGTACTCGTCTTTAGCTTCATGCACACCAACTTTGTAGGCAGCAGCACTCCTTGGAAACGCCAAATGGAACAACTCCTGCGTCAGCTGCGCCAGCAATACTAACCGAGGAAGGCGGTAAAGGAAGTTGCCCCCCGAATAGCTCGAAAAATGAAAAATGGCAAGTGTCTGAGCCAGTGCAGAGAAGCCCGTCAGAGATGTCCCCGCTTTTAACAAATTGCGGCGCAAATGCGTACAGAAGCCCGTAGGGCTGCCCCCGTTTGTAGCCTTTGCGGACGCAATCGTTATTTCACCCATTCTATACGGATGTAGAAGTTTTCATCCACCTGGATGTCGGCCGGATTGAGCCGTTGGACGGAGAGCGTTTTCCATTGGGTGGTTGGGTACAGGAAGGTCCAATTTCGCGGAGCAAGGCTTATTTTCACCGGCATATCGAAGTCAGGGATGCAATTGCTCCAGCGATAGGCGAGTTGTTTTTTTTCGACTCGGCATTCGAGTACGGGTATTTGGGTGTGACGCAGGTATTGCTCAAAGACCTTTTCCAAATTTTTGCCGGTGTGTTGAGTAAGGTAAGCCTCTACCTGAGCACTGCTGACGGTTTGATGGTAAAAATCGCAATTTAGTCCGCGGAGGACACTGCGCCACAGCGAGTCGTTATTCACGATTTGGCGGATGGTGTGCAACAGGTTGGCGCCTTTAGGGTACATGTCTTGCGAGCCGCGCGTATTGACGCCATAGGGGCCAATGATAGGAGCGGCATTAGCGATGGAGCGGCGCAGCCCGCGTAAGTATTCGGCACCGGCCGATTTGCCGTAAAAGTACTCGACGAAGAGACCCTCGCTGTAGGAAGTGAAGCCTTCGTGGATCCACATGTCGGCGATATCGCTGTACGTAATGTTGTTGGCAAACCATTCGTGCCCAGACTCGTGGATGATGATGTAGTCCCATTTTTTGCCGTATCCGGAGTTGGAGAGGTCGCGGCCCAAGTAGCCGTTTCGATAGCCGTTTCCGTAGGCGACGGCGCTTTGGTGTTCCATGCCGAGGAAGGGAGTTTCCACCAGTTTATAGCCGTCTTCGTAGAAAGGGTAGGGGCCAAACCAGTACTCAAAGGCGCGAAGCATATCTTTAGCCTGTCGGAATTGTGTTTTTGCCTTGAGAAGGTTTTCGGGCAAAACGTAGTAGTCAAGCGTGAGGAGGCCTTTTTCGCCGTGGAAGGTGTCGGCGAAGTGCTCATAAACAGCAACGTTGAGAGTAACGCCGTAGTTGTTGATGGGGTTTTGGACGTGCCATTCAAAAGTACGTGTGCTGTCGGGGTTTTCCCAGATTTGGCGCAGGCGTCCGTTAGAGATGGCCTGATAAGGTATAGGTACGGTTAAGATGACAGTTTGAGAGTCGGGTTCATCGGCGGGGTGGTCTTTGCAAGGCCACCAAACGCTGGCGCCTAGGCCTTGACAGGAGGTAGCCACGAAGTGGCGCCCGAGGCTATCGCGTGCCCAACTAAAGCCGCCGTCCCAAGGGGCATTGCGCGCACGGCGCGGGCGTCCGCGATAATGAAGGGTCAGGGTTTCTATTGAGCCGGGCACTTGCTCTTTTCTTAATTTTAGGTGGTAAATGCCTTTAGTAACTCGCTCGACGCTCAGAGTTTCGCCCTCTTGCTCAGCGCGCTCAAGAAGGAGTGGGGGCTGCAGGTCAATTTGCATGACTTGCCCGGGTTTCAGCACTCGGTAGTGGATTTCGTTGCTGCCGCTAATGCGCTGCGAGTCCAAGTTTGGCTGAATAGTGAGGCGATAGTAAGTAACATCCCACCAGGCGCGCTCCGGCGTAATGCTACCGCGCAAAGTATCTTCTAAGGTGAATATTCGTGTTTGGGCAAGAGCACAAAAGCTTCCTGTCCACAACAGGAAAGCTGTCACGAAAATTGGTTTCGTCATGAGCACTGATATTTTGGGCAAAAGTAAAGGCAAAACGCCTGTTGTCTACGGATGATAGCGGAAGGGCGAAGTTGCTTTGACGATCTTCTTTCGAGGCAAAACCTTGCAGCGGGCCTGTTTGTCTATATCTTGCGCTTTCAAATAGCGCCTTGCCGAGCACATGAATCGCCTTCAATACGAGTCTTCGCCTTATCTGCGACAACACGCCCACAACCCAGTGGATTGGTATGCCTGGAAGCCTGAGGCCTTCGAGCGGGCGCGCCGCGAAAACAAGCCCATTCTGGTCAGCATTGGCTACTCCACGTGCCATTGGTGCCATGTGATGGAGCGCGAGTCTTTCGAAAATCCGGACATTGCTGCCTTCATGAACGAACATTTTGTCAACATCAAGGTGGATCGCGAGGAGCGCCCGGATGTGGACGCCATCTACATGGAGGCTTGTCAGATTTTAACAGGTAGCGGCGGCTGGCCGTTGAACTGCTTCTTGACGCCCGAGGGCAAGCCCTTCTATGCTGGCACGTATTTTCCGCCGCGTCCGGCCTACAATCGCCCTTCCTGGTTGCAGTTGTTGCAGCATATGGCCAATGCATGGGAAACGAAGCGCGAGACCGTATACGAACAGGCGGAGCGCTTAGTGAAGTACTTGGAGCGCAACGACAACCTTTTTGTTGAGCCGCTGCCGTCGGAGCTGACCACCCAGCCCCTGCCAGCGCAGTCGGCCTTAGAGAACATGTACTACGCTATGCGCGAACACTTCGACCGCGCGGAGGGAGGCTTTGGCGGAGCGCCTAAATTTCCGTCATCTATGGCGCTGCATTTTTTGCTCTATTACTACCGGCTGTCGGGCAATGCAGAGGCTCTGGAACATGCCCTGTTTTCGTTAGACAAAATGATTGGGGGCGGCATTTACGACCAGTTGGGCGGCGGCTTTGCCCGCTACGCTACGGACAGAACGTGGTTGGTGCCTCACTTTGAAAAAATGCTCTACGACAATGCCCTGCTCGTCAGCGTGCTGGCCGACGCCTGCCGGCTGCTTCAGGAAGCGGGCGATGCGCGCGCGCAGCAGCGCCGAAAGCGCTATGAGGCGGTCATCGAAGAAACGCTCGAATTTGTGCGCCGCGAGATGACTCACCCCGAAGGTGCCTTTTTCGCTGCTTTAGATGCCGACTCCGAAGGAGTGGAGGGCAAATTTTACGTCTGGAAAAAATCGGAAATTGAAACCCTACTGGGCAGCGATGCCGAGGCGTTCTGCGCGCTCTACGGCGTGTCGGAAGAGGGCAACTGGGAAGGAGTCAACATTTTATGGCGGGCCGTAGACTTAGAAGAGTACGCTCAACTACACGACCTCGAGGTCGAAGCGCTGCGGCAACAGGCGCGCCATTGGCGCCAACGCCTCCTAAAGTATCGCTCGCAGCGCATTCGCCCGGCGCTCGACGACAAAGTGCTGCTGAGCTGGAATGCGCTCATGGCTTCTGCGTATGCTCAGGCTTCTACTGCTCTGGAAAGAGCAGAGTACCGAGAGGCAGCGGTGCGCAATGTGGATTTTTTGCTTCAGCACTTGGTGGATGCAAATGGACGCCTCCTGCACAGTTGGAAAGACGGAAAAGCCCAACATGCAGCGGTGCTAGAGGATTACGCCTTCCTCATCGCAGCCCTGCTCGACGTTTGGCACATCACTTTTGAACAGCGCTACTTGGAGCACGCGCAGCGACTGACCGAAGCGGTTTACACCTATTTCTACGATGAGCAAACTGATTTGTTCTTCTACACCGCCGCCGACCAAACCGACGTTATCCTGCGAAAAAAAGATCTCTACGACAACGCCACCCCATCGGGCAATAGTACCATGATGCACAACCTCCAGCGCCTGAGCCTTCTCCTGGACCGCAACGACTGGCGGGAGCACGTTTCGCGGGTGCTCGAAAAAATGCGCCCTACACTAGAGCGCTACCCCCTATCGTTCGAGCGCTGGGTGTTGGCCTTCCTCTTCCAAGTGCGCCCTCGGCCTGAGGTAGCAGTGGTTGGGCCAGGAGCTTTGCAGGCAGCCCAAGAGTTGCAGCGCTATTTTACCTGGAATGCCGTTGTAGCTGCTGCTGAGCATCCGAATCCGAATAGCCCACTTTTGCGCGGCAAAGCATCTGAGGGTCGCACCTTACTTTATTATATATGTCAGAATTACGCCTGTCAACGTCCTGTTCGGACGCTCCAAGAGGCCTTAACGCTTTTGTAAGAACATGAAAAGGCGCATCTACCTTTGGCTTTTCTTGCTGGCGGCGCCTTGGGTGCTGCAGGGGCAGCAACTGCCCCAATACAGCCTATACATGCTCAACCCCTATGCCTACAATCCGGCCTACGCGGGTGTAGCCGGCACCTTATTCGCTCATGGCGCCTATCGACAGCAGTGGTCTGGGTTGAGGGGGGCTCCAGAAAGTCAGTATTTAGATGCTCATTTGCCGCTCTTCTTTTTGCGCGGCGGGGCGGGGATTCGCCTGGAAAACGATAAGATCGGCGCCCATCGCACTACGCGCGCCGCCCTCCACTATGCTCACCACCTGGATGTGGGTCGCGCGGGCTTGCTCTCTGTAGGAGTGGGCATCGGATACATCCAATACGCCCTGGATGGCGGGCAACTGCGCACACCGGATGGGATTTACGAGCCTGGTGGTGTTTTTACGCACAACGACCCACTGTTTCCGGAGGGAAGAGTTGTGGGCGCTGCTCCCCTAATGGAAGTGGGCCTGTTTTTTCGCCAACAGTACTTCGAACTGGGCGGAGCCGTGCAGCCTGCTTACGTGCCGACCCTAGCAATCACCGACCAGGGGGCTTTTCGTGTGCAATTGGTCCCTCAATACGTGGGCATGGGAAGCTATCGAGTTCAACTTTCAACCCAGCTGCTCTTGATGCCGTCTTTTTTACTCAAATTTGACCCAGCAGCAACGCAGGTAGAAATTTCAACGGCATTTCGCTGGCGAGAAAATACTTTTGCAGGTACTTCCTTCAGAGGAGTAACTTCTGCTGCGCGCGACGCAATGGTTCTGTTTGGCGGCTTTAAAATTACAGAAAAAATTTCCTTCTTTTATTCATACGATATCCCACTTTCATCGTTATCTAATGTGCAAAAAGGCTCTCATGAGATTTTGCTAAGGTATGATCTTGGGAAACCGCTAATAGCTGGGCGATTGCCGCCCATTATCTATAATCCGCGCTTCTTGGGAACTTAGCGACCTAACTGTGTCGGAGTTATGAACTAAAAAAACAAAAATACATATCGGCCGGCGTTAAAACTGCGTTAAGGAGCGGCCTGTGCAGGTAGGTCGTCGAGACAAAAACCAATTTTGTTTGGATAAGTTTTTTGGGATCGAATTTAATCCTCTACCTTTACGACCGTTTTTTCCAGGCAAATAATAAAAAAGGCAAACACGGGTGTCAAACATGGAAAAACTACAAAAATCGTTACTGCTACTGTTTCTCCTCGCGGTTTCGGCCGCTTCTTGCGGTCGAAAAGAAACCGGCGAACTCATTGGCGTTCAGAATCGGCCCAAGTGGAAGGGGATTAACCCCTACGGCATGGTTTATGTTCCGTCGGGAACACTGCATGTCGGCGTGGGGGATGAAGACCTCAGCCGCCAGTTAGTGGCGCGTCCTAAGGCCATCTCTATCCAAGGGTTCTTCATGGACGAGACGGAAATCACGAACAATGAGTATCGCCAATTTGTGTACTGGGTGCGCGACTCCTTGGCGCACGACAAACTCGGTCACTTCAAGGAAGACGACGCAGGCGATTTTGAAAAACAGATGATTGACTGGGAGCAGAAAATTGACTGGGAAGACGAAGAAGTAATTGCCGAGTTGGATGAGCTCTTCTATCCGGCTAACGAGCGCTTTGACGGTCGCAAAGAGCTAGACCCGAGCAAATTTGTCTACGAATACCAATGGTACGATTGGCAACGCGCAGCGCACGATCGCAATAGCAGCCGCACGAGTCACATCCGGAAAGAGAAGGTTAAAATTTATCCCGATACCTTGTGCTGGATTCGCGACTATGCCTACTCTTACAACGAGCCGATGACGCGCAATTACTTCTGGCACCCGGCATTCGACGATTATCCAGTTGTCGGCGTCAACTGGAAGATGGCCAAAGCCTTCTGCCACTGGCGCACCAAACTGTGGAACGCTTACAGTGCCGAAGCAGGTGTCAATTCCGAGGATTTCCGCTTGCCCACTGAGCACGAATGGGAGTATGCCGCTCGCGGAGGCCGCGAAGGGGCTACCTATCCGTGGGGAAGCTACTACACCCGCAACGCTAAAGGGTGTCTGCTGGCCAACTTCAAACCCGGTCGCGGCAACTACCCTGAAGATGGCGGCCTCTACACCGTAAGAGCAGACGCTTACTACCCGAACGACTACGGCCTATATTGCATGGCCGGCAATGTTGCGGAATGGACCGAAACGGCTTACTTCGAGAACGCCTATTCCTTCATGCACGACCTCAACCCAGATATTCGCTACGACGCTAAGGAAGAAGATCCCATTACCGCTAAACGCAAAGTCATTCGCGGCGGCTCCTGGAAAGACATCGCCTATTTCCTGCAGACGGGTACGCGCTCGTGGGAATATCAGGATACCACGAAATGCTACATTGGCTTCCGCTGTGTGTTGACCTTCTTGGGCCGCTCCATCAATGATTTCTAATCATCTCATTGGTCTATGGGGCTAAACCAGTATTGCGTGCGAACCCTGTACCATTCACGCGCTCTCAAAGGCGATTTCCTAAAGACAGGATTAAAAAAATCATCAAGAACAACTCTTCTTAAACTGCTAAAAAGTTTTTAACAATGGGTTTCCAAAGTTTCGTCAAATCCAAACCATTCAAGTATTTCAAGAACTTCATCATCGGTCTGGGCGCGTCCATCGTGCTCATGGGTGCTCTTTTCAAGCTGGAAAGCTGGGAGGGCGCTTCAGAAATGTTAATCGTCGGCCTTTCGGTAGAAGCCATCATCTTCCTTTTTTTGGGCATCATTGGCCCGGAGCCAGATTATTACTGGCACAAGCTGTATCCCGGTTTGGATGACTACAACTCCCGCATCCAACCGCTGACGGCTGGTCCCAATCCGAACATGCCGGAAGTAGCTCCGCTGCACGGCGATGTGGTGGAGCGCCAATTAGGAGGAATGCTGACCGAGCTGCAGTCAATGTCTAAGAGCCTTGCTGCACTCAAAGCCTTGCAAGAAGTGGACTTTTCAGGCACGAAAGAGCAGATCAAGTCCATGTCGAACTTCTACACTAAGATGAATGAGGCCATGGCCGATATGGCCCGTTCCGCTGAAGATGTCCGTCAGTACAAAGACCAGTTGGCCTCTCTAAACAAGAACCTGAGTTCCCTAAACACCGTCTACGGCAACATGCTGGCCGCTATGGCCAACATCGGCCGCCAATAAATCAGGCCCTGAGCGCGCAAACTGACTGCAAACCTCCTGTTTAACAACACTTAAAGACAACTACGACATGTCCATACCAAAGGAGCCGCGGCAGTTGATGATCAACCTGATGTACTTGGTGTTGACCGCACTGCTCGCCTTGAACGTATCAGCCGAAGTTATGAACGCCTTCTTCTCGCTCGATAGAGGCTTGAAAGGGAGCCGCAATATCGTCGAGAAAAGCAATGAAACCATTATGGAAAATATCAACAAACAGGCTGATGCTTACCGCAAACCGGAGAATGAAAAGTACCGCGAGAATGCTAAACAGGCGCTGGCGTTAGCCGAAGAATTCACCGCCTATATCGACGGCGTTCGTCAGAAGCTGTTCGATAAAGCCGGTGGCCCATCCAAAAGCGACCCAACCATTCCCAAAGACATCCGCAACAAGGACATTACCACGCGCATGTTTGTGTTGGGCGAGGCGGGTGCCAAGGAAGGCATCGGTTTTGAAATAGAGCGCAAAATCAAAGACTTGCGCAACAAGTTGTTGGAGTTGGCCGACAACGATCCTGAAGTGGCTGCCTCTATGCCCTTAGATGTGGAGCCGTTGCCTGCAAAGACTGATAAGACTAGCTGGGCCGACTTCAAATTCCGGCAAATGCCCGTAGCCGCTTGCTTTCCCATCCTGGGCAAAATTCAAAGCGATGCTAAGGCGTCCTCTTCAGCAGTGCTCAATTATTGTTTGAAGAAAGTAGCAGGTGAGGATATCAAGTTCGATGCCTTCCAGCCGGCCATCAGCGCTCCGAAAGGTTACGTCATCGCAGGAGAAAAGTATGAGGCGGATATCTTCCTCAGCGCCTACAGCACTAACGCAGACAACATTAGCATTTCTGTAGATGGCCGTCCCCTACCTATAAAAGATGGTGTGGCTAAATATGAAGTCATGACCTCTTCCACGGGCGTTAAGTCGTATAAGGTAACGATCAACGTGAAAAACCCGCTGACGGGTGAAGTGAAGACCTATTCTAAAGACTTCCAGTACGAAGTGGGTCGTCGCTCTGCCTCCATCCAGCTGGATAAAATGAACGTTTTCTACATTGGCGTAGACAACCCGATCTCTATATCAGCTGCGGGGGTGTCTTCCAACGAACTAAACGTGTCCGCATCAGGTGCGGGCATCTCTCTCAATAAGGATGGCCCTTCGCACTACCAAGTGCGCGTAACCACGCCGGGAGAAGCCACCATCACCCTTTCGGGCGGGGGGCTTCCGCCTACCAAGTTCACCTATAAAGTAAAGCGCATCCCTGATCCCGTGCCGCTATTGGGCGCTCAACGCTTCGATAGCGCCATTCCGAACGGTACCTTCAAGGCGCAGGGCGGTGTAGCCGCTGTGCTGGAGAATTTTGACTTTGATGCCAAGTGTGAAGTCGCTGGCTACACGGTGGCCTATCAGAAAAAGCGCGCCGACGTGGTGGAAAAAACCAACAGCGGCGCCCGCTTCAACCCAGATGTACAAGACCTTATTCGGCGTGCTGAACCGGGCGATGTCTACTATTTCTTAGACATCCGTGCTAAATGCCCCGGCGACGTGGCCGCCCGCAAATTGGGCGATCTGGTCTTCAAAATTCGTTAATCCAATTTAGCCCGGAATTGTGCGTTCCTCTGCTGTGTCATCACCTGTAGAAAATGCACAATTCCGGCTTTCTTTAGAGCGAATTTACTAAACACTCACCTCTAATCTTCTCAAACCATGTATGTTCTTCTTCGTTGGGCTGTTTTTGCCCTGCTTTTCTGCTCTGTGGGCACGTTGACTCTTGTGGCCCAAAACTATGGAGAAGTACGAGATGTACGCACTGAGGCCAGTGAGCCTGATGAATTCGGAGAAGTCTTAGACGACGTGGTGCCCAAAGAAACGATGAAAGAACGCCGTGTGCTGGATTATCAGCCCGTACGCGAAAGCGACATCATGTGGGAACGCCGCGTTTGGCGCATCATCGACGTGCGTGAAAAAATGAATCTTCCGTTTGCCTATCCGGAAGAACCATTTTTCCGCATCCTTTCAGATGCTGCTGTGAAAGGGGAATTGCCTGTCTACTCTGTAGATGACGACAAGTTCTCTAAGCGCCTGAGCACCGACGACGTCCTGGCTATGATGTCCAAGGCCGATACCATCGTCACTTTTGACCCAGAAACCTACGAAGAAAAAATTGAAGTGGTGCGCAACGACATCAACTGGGCTGATGTCAAACGCTTCCGCATAAAAGAGGTCTGGTTCTTCGACAAAGAGACTTCCACGATGCAAGTCCGCATTTTAGGCATCGCACCCCTGATCGATGTTCGCGACAACGATGGCAACTTCCGCTACGAAAAAGCCATGTTCTGGGTGTATTACCCACACGCTAGAAACCTCTTGGCTCGTCACCGCGTCTTCACGCTGGGTGGTAACACGAACGCTACTATATCTTGGGAGGATTTCTTAGAACTGCGCTATTTCTCAAGCTTTATCATCAAGGAGTCGAACGTATACGACCGCCGTATCGAAGACTACGCGCGTGGTACGGATGCCCTCTGGGAGTCGGAGCGCATCAAAAATGCCATTTTCAATTTCGAGCAAGACCTCTGGCAATATTGATTTAGCCCACATCTCAGGGGTGATTAAAAGGGAGGCTGCACAAAAACAGACAGTAGTTGCGCAGCCTCCCTTCTCCTTTGCCGCCGACATGGACAACATCACACGGTATTGCTGCTTAGAAGGTCCAGCCGCCTCAGTTCTCTAAACGATGCTGACCTAAGCTATCAAACATCAAAAGGCCCATCCGATAAAACATCAGATGGGCCTTTTGATGCTTTTTTCGGCGAGCTATTTTATGCAACTTGTTATCAGCATATCTCGCCTGCTCTTTTGAGCAAATTAGTCAAAAACAGGTGCAAACGTATCCGCTAAATCAGTCGTATCTTCTTCCTTATCCTTTGCTAACCTTCCCAAGTCAAAGCCATAGTTGGATAAAATCTTTTCCTTGAGCTCTTTGCGCGCGAAGAAAATTCGGCTTTTAACCGTACCCAAAGGCAAGTTGAGGTGGTCGGCAATCTCTTGGTACTTGTACCCTTCAAAATGCATCAAGAAGGGGATGCGCGTGTTATCGTCTAAAGCGGCCACGAGTTCGTTTAGCTCCTTAATCGTTATCTCACTTTCCGCCGAATTGCCCACGGCATGGCTTCCCGAGTTCAAATAGAACTGATTATCGGTAGTGTCAATAATCGTATTGGCCTTGACTTTACGGCGGTAATTATTGATAAAGATGTTTTTCATGATGGTAAACATCCAGGCTTTAAAATTAGTGCCTGGGCGGAATTTATCGCGATTTGCCAGCGCCCGATAGGCCGTCTCCTGATACAGATCTTTAGCTTCCTCCGAGTTTTTAGTCAGATTATAGGCAAACGTCTGCAGCATGCTGGTCAAGTCGCTCAAGCGGTAATTAAACTCAAGTATCGTCATGGTAGGCGCTTTTTGATTTGCAATGCTGCAAAGGTATTTTATGTTTAACTTTCCTGCAAGTGTTCTTGAACGTTTTAAGTGTCAATAATTAGCAAATTTGAATGTATTGGAATTTATTTTGTATTTAATCATTGATAATCAGATTTTTATACAGTTTAGACAAAGTCTACTCTTTGTTTTTTTTCAAAAAAAAATGAAAAATACTTTAGTGATTAGAGGGGCGAATATTCTTGGGATAGCAAACGAAGTGCTTGGTTACCGTTTGGGTATACAGGGGAACATCCGAGCATTCGTCTATGGGTAAGACTCGCCCGCTCTTAAAAAGAATGTTTATTTTTTCAGCGGCGGGGTCATAGGCGCGGTTGCTGGATGCTCCAGTGAAGACGAGGTTTGGCCCCCAGTTACCGTATTTGCGATGGGCTGCTTCCTGGAGTTGGTGGAGGTAGCTGATTTCGATGGGTGCGCTCCGCCACTCCAATCGGAACAACCGCCTTTCGATAAGGCCTTTGGCCAAAAAAGCGAGCATAGGGTCGTCGTGAGAGCACCAAGCCTTTATAGAGGCCGCTACGTCCACGTCGTCCAGTTGGGCCAAGTAGTGTACAAGTTGGTCGGGAGTTGGGTTATCGTTGGGCGCGCGGTACAAGAACCAGCGCAAAGGCTTAGAGGCTTCTAAGGCAACGCCCTGTAGCGCAAGAGTTCGGGCATGGCGCAACAGATGTACGACCATCTGCTCGGCCGAAACGTTAGTCTTGTGTAAGTACACTTGCCAATACATCAGCCGGCGCGCTATGAGAAATTTTTCGATGCTGTATATGCCTTTTTCCTCAACGACCAGTTCGCCATTGTGAACGGCAAGCATTTTGATAATGCGGTCGTAGCCGATGACTCCTTCGGAAACACCGGTAAAGAAGCTGTCTCGGTTGAGGTAATCCATGCGGTCCATGTCGAGCTGCCCAGAGACCAATTGGTGCAGAAAAGGCTTGGGGTACTGGTCTTTGAAAATCTGGATGGCTAAGCTCAGGCGCCCATTCAACTGTTGATTGAGCGCTTCCATGAATAGGAGCGAGAGCGCTTCGTGAGAAAAGTCCACGAGATTGTGCTCCAGCGCGTGGGAATAAGGGCCATGCCCGATATCGTGCAAAAGAATGGCCGCACAAACGGCCTCGGCTTCTTCCTCTGTAATCTCCTCTCCTTTACTGCGCAAAACTTCAACGGCTTGTTGCATCAGGTGCAGCGCACCCAAGGCGTGGTGAAAACGCGTGTGGAGTGCTCCCGGATAAACGTAGTGCGCCATACCTACCTGCCGAATACGCCTCAAGCGTTGAAAATAAGGGTGGTCAATGATTTCGAGTAAGAGACCTTCGGGCACGGAAACGAAACCATACACTGGGTCGTTGAATATCTTCCGCCGAGGTTGCATATCGAGTGCCATGAGTTGCCTCGCAAAGATAACCGCGCAATAGCGCTACCTTCGCACAACTGCTGTAAGACACAGTACTACTAACTGAAAAAGTATGGAAAAAGTCAGAATTCTCTGGGCCGACGATGAAATTGAAATGCTAAAGCCGCACCTGATGTTCTTAGAGGGCAAAGGGTACGAGGTAGAAACCGCAACTAACGGCCATGATGCTCTGGAGATTTATCTGGAGAAAGGCAACGAGATAGATGTTGTTTTCTTAGACGAGTCTATGCCCGGCCTAACGGGACTGGAAACACTGCCTAAGATTAAAGAAATCAACCCTCACGTGCCGGTGGTGATGATCACGAAAAATGAGGCCGAGCAGGTCATGGAAGAGGCGATCGGTTCCCAAATTGCCGATTACCTCATCAAGCCCGTCAACCCCCACCAAATTCTGCTCACCCTCAAAAAGATCCTCGACAACAAACGCTTAGTGCGCGAGAAAACCGCCCTGGATTACCAGCAGGATTACCGCCAAATGTTCCTGCAAATTACAGGTGGCCTCGACCACGAGGAGTGGGTAGAGGTTTACCGCCGCATTATTCATTGGGAGCTTCGCTTAGATGCCAATCAGGCCGAAGTAGGCGATATCCTGGCCCAGCAAAAGCAGCAAGCCAACACCGAGTTCAGTAAGTACGTCGTAAAGAACTACTTCGACTGGGTGGATAAGAATAAAGAAGTCGGTCCCGTTATGTCGCATTCTATGATGCGCAAGCACATCTTCCCGCACATAGGCAAAGGCCTGCCCACCGTTGTGGTGTTGCTCGACAATTTGCGCTACGACCAATGGAAGGTGATCGAGCCGTTCCTCAACGAGCTGTTTCGCACGGAGCACGAGGGCTATTTTTTCAGCATCTTGCCTACGGCCACCCAATACAGTCGAAATGCCATCTTTGCCGGTATGATGCCCGCCGACATTGAAGCAGCTTTTCCAGACAAGTGGAAGAACGACGTTGACGAGGGCGGCAAGAATCTTTTTGAGGACTTTTTCCTGGGCAAACAAATCGAGCGCGTTTTCCGCAAAGGCATCAAATGGGAATACGTCAAAGTCACTAACGTCGGTCAGGGCAAAGACCTGCTCGACAATATGCTCAACTATCTGAACAACGACCTAACGGTCATCGTCTACAACTTCATCGACATGCTGTCGCACGCGCGCACGGAGATGGAAGTGCTCAAAGAGCTGGCTGGCGACGAGCGCGCTTACCGCTCACTGACGCGGTCGTGGTTTCTACACAGCCCTCTGTGGACAGCCCTGCAGCGCTTAGAGGGTCGAGACGTCCAGCTGTTCGTAACGACCGATCACGGCACCATTCGGGTGCAATCGCCTTCTCGCGTGGTGGGCGACCGCGAAACCACGACCAATTTGCGCTATAAGGTAGGCCGGAACTTACAGTACGAAGCCAAAGATGTGCTGGCCGTCAAGGATCCCAAACAAGCTGGCTTGCCAAGACCTAACCTCAGCAGCACCTTCATCTTTGCCAAGGAAGACTATTTCTTCCTGTATCCGAACAACTACAATCACTTCTACAACTATTATCGAAACACCTTTCAGCACGGCGGCATTAGCCTCGAGGAAATGATCTGCCCCATCGTGCGCATGCGAAGCAAGTAATTCTTTGGCTTTTTCCGTATGGATCGGTTATCCTTTTGGCTCACGCGGCTAGCTGTTGAGCTTTTTCGCTGGATGCCTTTCTGGCTACTATATCGCCTGTCCGATGCGTTAGCGTTCTTGTTATGGCGAGTGGTGGGCTATCGCCGCCGTGTGGTGTGGGAAAATTTACAGCGCGCTTTTCCCGAGAAAACTCCCGAACAACTGACCGCCCTGGCGCGCGAGGTATATCGCAACCTGACGGACGTCATGCTCGAAACCCTAAAGTCCTACACGCTCCCTGTGGCCGAAATTCAGCGCCGTAGCCGCCCGGTTAATCCCGAGGTGGTCAATCGCCATTTAGATGCCGGCAAAAGCGTTATTCTCTGCGGAGGTCATTACGCCAATTGGGAATATACCGGTGTTAGCATGCCGCCGCTTTTTCGGGGCGCCACCATTACCGTCTATAAACCAATTGCTAACCGCTATACCAATGCTTTTGTCAACCACTCGCGCGGGCGCGTGGGCATGCTCATGGTTCGCATGGAGGAAACCTTTTCGGCCATGCGACTGCGCAAAGCGCAGAATGCCCCCGCGGTGTTCATTCTGCTGGCTGACCAATCGCCCTCTAATCGAAAGGGTGCCCATTGGGTGCGCTTCCTCGGCCAAGAGACCGCTTCTCTGCCGGGGGTGGATGTGTTGGCGCGCCGCATGCACTTTCCCGTCGTTTTCTTCTACGTCAAACGCCAACGCCGCGGCTTCTACGAAGTATATTTCTCCGACCTTAACGATACCCCCGAGCTGGCTAAAGAAGGCGAAATCACTCAGGCCTTCGCCAAAACTTTAGAAACCATCATCCGCCATAAGCCAGAAGATTGGCTCTGGACGCATCGGCGCTGGAAAATGAGGCGTACCAAGGCTGATACTTCCGGCGCCCTCTCGCAGGCTCCACGATAGATGCCCTTATTACTGTATATTTGCTACATCGCCACCTGCCTCTACCTGTACTCAACCACCTACACCCATGTACAAAGTCCGATTTGGAGGTAAAAAAGACAAAAAAAGTCAGATTCTTCGGCTAGAGGAAAGCGCTGATTTGTTTGTGGTACGCACCAAAGGCAATCGCCAGCTGGAAGAGGCGGATCTGAACCGCCAAAGCCGCGAGGTGCTCAGCGAAACACAAGAAGTGGCAGCTTTCCCCGAAGCTGGCGTTAGCGTACGCCGCATTAGCGCCGACGATGACCCTAAGGCCAAACGCGACGAAGCGCGCGCTACCCTTAGAGAAGATGAAAATATTCGCTTCGCGGGGCGCGTCTTTCAGGATGTCGAAAGTGGGAACATCGTCCTGTACACCGAAAACTTCTTCGTGAAGTTCTACGACAACGTCGCACCCGAAACGTGCCGAGCCATCTTAGATAAGTATCACCTGACCATTAAAAGCCAGCTATCTTTTGCTCCTAACGCCTACTTTGTACAAGCCGAAGAGGGTACAGGCACCAAGGTGTTTGAAATTGCCGAACAGCTCCTCGCCGAAAAAGAGGTGGAGTATTGCCACCCCGAATTGGTGCAAGAGCGCCGCTTTAAAGGCGCGCATCCGCTGCAGTGGCATCTCATCCAGACGAGTGTTAACGGTAGGCTGATCAATCAGCACGTCAACATCGAAGGAGCATGGCGGCATACGCGAGGCAAGGGCATTACCATTGCCATCCTTGACGACGGCTTAGACACTTCACACCCCGAATTTGCCGGCCGCATTGTACACCCTTACGATGCTACGCTCAACAGCAACGACCCTTCGCCTAAGCTGCCCGACGACAACCACGGCACTGCTTGTGCCGGTGTCGCGTGCGCCAGTGGTTTGCCCGACGGTGCCAGCGGCACGGCTCCCGAGGCGAACCTTATGCCCATACGCCTGCGCAGCGGTTTGGGGAGTATGGCTGAAGCCAACGCCTTCGTTTGGGCTGCCGATCACGGTGCTGACGTCATCTCCTGCTCTTGGGGGCCTTCTGACGGCGATTGGTGGAACCCCACAGATCCGCTGCACAACCGAGTAACGCCGCTGCCCGACAGCACGCGCCTGGCCATGGAGTACGCCCTGACCAAGGGCCGAAACGGGAAAGGTTGCGTCATCCTCTTTGCCGCCGGCAACGGCAACGAGTCGGCCGACAACGACGGATACGTTAGTTTTCCGCCCGTTATCACTGTAGGGGCCTGCAACGATACCGGCAAGCGGTGTGTGTATAGCGACTTTGGTCAATGCCTTTGGGTCTGCTTCCCCAGCGCCGACTACGGTTGGCGCGCCTTCCAGCACCCTGCTCCGCTCACCGAAGGGCTGCGCACCACCGATCGGCAAGGCCCTGTGGGCTACGCAACTGAGGGTTACGTCAATTCGTTTGGCGGCACTTCCGCTGCTTGCCCGGGCATGGCCGGCATAGTGGCTCTCATGCTGGCTGTCAACCCCAAGCTGACACCGCCGCAAGTGAAAGACCTCATCCGCCGCTCCTGTACGCGCATTGATGAGGCTGGCGGCGAATACGATGCCAAAGGGCACAGCATTTACTACGGCTACGGCCGTATCAACGCTGGGCTGGCTGTCGAAAACGCTTTAAAGGCGGCAACGGCTGCCTCTCCCCTAACCGGCATCCGTATCGAGGGAGCTGCTCGCTTCCATACTGGAGGTGAGGTCCCGCTTCTGTCCGATGTCTGGGTAGGCAGCGCGTTTTCGCCGCCGCGCCGACTGTTGGGGCTGCGCTTGCAACTCCGCGGTGCGCCCGCCGGCTCTCGCCTTCGCTATCGCATTAACGGCTCTTCTACCGGCATCCGCGAGAACAGCCGCGAGGGCGAATACGTCGGCGAAACCTCCGTCAGCCGCCGCCTGCTGGGCGTCGCCCTCTGGTTGGAAGGCCCAGCAGCTCAACAGTACAACCTCTGCTACGCCGTCCAACTGCAAGGACGGAAAACATTCGTTCAGGCCCAGAACGGCGCCTGGGCCGGAACGGAAGGCCGCACTGGTCGCTCCGTAGAGGCTCTCCGCGTATGGCTAATGCCAAGGAAGGCATAACTCGACCCCTTCAGACTTCAGCAGATCGTGCCGCCTCCGTTTAAACACCCTCCGAACGCTTGTGGCTCCGTCACAAGGGTGTTTTCCTGCTGCCCTTGAAACCGACGTCAAGGAGCCTTTTGTTATTTAGGCAGACGACTGCTGGAGGCACTCTCGTAAATCACTCGTCAAAACAAGCGCTATGAAAACTTCTCCATTTGACCGACTGCCCTTCTTCGTCAACCTCGAAAGCCTGGGCGAAGACGAGGAAATACGCATTGACTACGATACCGACGGAAACCCCGTGCGCATTAGAAGAGTGCGAGTGGATAACACTTGGGTGCTTTGGGTCGTAGGCGCTATTGTCGGACTGTTCTTTTTGTTTTTTTTACGAGCACTGACAAGCCTCTAAAAGAGCACTGGATGCGGCTTTTCCTGAGCTCTTCTTTTAGCGGGAGGTCGTTCGCACCTTAGCTTGCACCCTTTGCAGTGCAAGGCGCTCCACTCTCTGCAGTCCTGGTCGGAAAACTAAGTGGTCTTTGGCTGTTTTTTACCCTCGAGCTGCACTCGCCTTCGGTCTCGCAGCACGGCCACTCCAGCGTTTAGTTCAAACCCGATGAGCAGAATGGCGCAATTGAGCTGGAGCCAAATCAGGAAAGCGATGAGGGCGCCGATAGAGCCGTAGACCTTGTTATAGCTGCCGAAGTTGTCCACATAAAAAGAGAAGCCCCAAGAGACGAGGATGCTCAGCAGCGTAGCCAGCATAGCGCCGGGGTTGAAGAAGGGCAGTGGGCGGCGGGTGGCGGCGCCGTAGCGGTATATGGTAGAATAACCGGCATAAAACAAGGCGACAATGACTACCCATCGGAAGGCCAAAAAGGCCAATCGGGTAAAGAGGCCGGCCTTGACGAAGGAGAAGAGAGCGCCCAGCAGCAGATTGCCTAAAATAATAAGGATGACATCGCCGATGAGGATAAGGCCCAGCAGAAAAGTCAGTTGAATCGCTACGAGGCGCTTTTCGAGTAAAGAGCGTCGGCGAAAGGTCAGATGGTGCTCTTTTTCGAAACCCTCCATGAGCGAAAGCATGCCGTTGGAGGCAAACCAGACGGCCAAAAAGAAGCCTAAAGAGAGCAGGCCGCTGCGCTGGCGCGTGGCAATGTCTTCAATAGTGCTAAAAATGAGCTGACCGGCGCTGCCGGGCATAACGCGCACGATGGCTTCGGCCAGTACCTCGTCGAAGATTTCATATAAGGGCGTGTAAGCCAGTAAGGTGAACAAAACGATGATGGAAGGAAAGATGGCCAGGAAGAAATTAAAGGCAATGCTGTTGGCGCGCGTCATCAGGTCATCGTTGCGCAGTTCGTCGCGGATAAAGCCAATGAGGTTGTACAGCGGAATGTGCTTTAGCCCCGGCAGTGAGTGTGTTTTAGACCAGGTAAGGATGCGCTCCAACAAAGGGTGGCGCTCGAAATACTCCTGTATGCGTTGCAGGCGGCGCTTTGGCATGTGCGGGGGCAAATATACTCTGGGGCACCTGAAGGTATACACCCGCCTGCTGCAAAAGGCCAGTGGGCGGAGATTACGGAGATCACCCATTATACGCCGGATCAACCCAGCAAAAAGCTGGGCTAGCCCTGTCTGATAAGGCGTATTCAGCACACGCCCAAGTCAGTCGTCATCGAAATGCTCTGCTTCGAAACTTTCTACCGAGCAGCAACTCCACCGGTTTGTCTCGAAAAAAAATGCACCATCAGGTACGAGCGTTTTTTGCGAGAAAGGGCGCGGAAGCCGTGTGAATGAGGTAACTCATAGCTTTTTGAGCAACTCTTGGGCTTTTCCGAAGTAAGGCGAGTCTTGCGAGAATTTTCTGGCCAGCTCGCGGCAGCGTTCTTTATCGCCCGTTTTGAGGTAGCTGAGCACGAGGTTCCACTGGGCGAACTCCCGAACAGCAGGATCTTCAGAGGCTACTTTTGTGAACAGCTCTCTCGCTTCTTGCACTTTTCCCACCTCCATTTTAGCGATGCCGAGGTAGATTCGGATCAGGTCGTTGTCGGGGTAGTTGTGCAGTAATTGTTCAAGCAGCCCCTCCGCTTGCTCGTAATGTTGGCTGTTGAAGGCTGTTTCGGCTTCGTATTGCAGCTGTTCCTGAGAGGCCGATTTCTCGACTAAGGCAAGCGGTGGATGTGTGGCAAACTGGTCGTACAGGGAGGTGCGGAAGAGGAAGTAGGCGGTTATCAGCAACGCGAAAGATGCTGCCATGGCCATAATTGCCCAATGGCGGCGGAAGACGGACGTTAGCCTTTCCACGGTTTTTCCCGCTTGAGAGTGTTGAGAGAAGTACTCCGCCTCTATTTGCTGGAGTTGTTGCTCTAGCTGAAGCCTCTTGTCCCTTTTGGACAAAAACTGGCGCATTTCCTTATGAAGTTGGAGTTCTTCTTTTAGTGTCGGAGTTTCCGATATCTTCTTTTCAAAATCTGCGCGCTCTTCGGCACTCATTTGGCCGTCCAGATATTTTTCTATACGGGCAGTTTCATCGTTCATGGTGTCTTATATTTTTATTTAGGGTGGATAACCGGTGCAATCTATTTGCAGCGTTCGTAAAACAGTTGTTTCCAGCGGTTCAGACAGCGGTGGCGTGCCTGGTACACGGCATTGGCATTTGTCATGTTAAGCGCATTAGTTATTTTTTCTACGTCGTCTTGCCCTTGTGCATACAACTGGAGCAAGCGCTGGCATTGCTCGCTCAGTTGCCCAAAGACCTCTTCCAAGCAGTCCATTCTTTTCTTTTGCAACATTGCTTCTTCCGCACTTTCAAATTCAGGTGCTTCTTCCAGTTGTCTGTAAATCTCTTCAACTCTTACGTTAGTTTCCCGTTTTTTTTGCCGCAGGCACTCGTACCATTTTCTCTTGGCAATAGTCATCAGCAGCCCCCCGAAACTTCCCTTGAAGGAGGGTGGGCTGCCACAGTAGCGGTCATAGATGGCTATCAGTGCCTCTTGCATCAAATCACGGGCATCTTCGGGCTGGCCACCGTTTTTGGCAACCCAGTACTTCAACGGAGTTGCATACTCCCGGTATATTTCCCGTAATATGCCGGAATGGCCCTGGCAGATTGCTTTCAGGCAGGCCTCGTCACTAAGTGATTTCATTAGCTAACGTTGACTATTTCGCTCGAATTGCAGTAAAATTATGGTGTTTGGGCAGGCTTCTTGGCCTGCCTTTAAAAAAAAATTCGAAGAGGGCGTAAGAAAAAGGGAGGCACCTCAATAGGAGGGTGTAAACGGTTTGTAACTAATTCAACGCTCACTACTAAAATTGATGAAACAATGAAGAAAGTCTCTCTTTTGGTCTTAGCCCTCGTCTCCCTGGTTTTCACTGCCTGTAAAAAAGAGCTTCCTCTTAATCCTGACCCCATCGAAAGTGCAAACCGCACCATCATCGAATTGGGAAAAAAGTGGGGGATCATCATTGGGGGCGGCAGTTGCGATCCTGGACGGGGCTGCTGCATCAAATTTGGGAAGTACAGTGATTATCTGCTCAGAACCAATGAGTTTAATGCAAAGCCCACTATTCAAATAGGTCCGGATGGCAATGAAAGCCTGGTTTTCAGGGGTGAAGTAGCCTTCGACAGCCTCAGCCAGGATGTGCAGCAGTTTCTTTTAAGCAAAAGGCCTACGGAAATAACGGAGGATATTCCTGTTTACGAAGAAATAGTAAAAGAGGCTTATGCCAACTCGGGTCTCAGCTATAAAGGGCAAAAATTCACGATGCGCAGAGGAGTGGTCAAGGTTGATGGGCCAGAACCGGATGGCAGGAAGCCCATCAAGGTCAAAATCACCATCACCGTGAAAGACGTAACCGTAGTCATCACCATTGAATTTGGATATTAAGTTTGGAGGCATAATGGTACCGGTCGGTATCGGCAGAGGGGACATCCCAACAACCTATTGCAACTAAAGGCAACCCAAGTCAAATCATAATGGAGGGTTCTTCTTTTCCATCATTCAAACCCAAATGGATCCGCCGCAGATGCCAGCGCTATCAAGCTGGCATCTTTTTTATTTCTATTACTTTCGTGTGAAAAATATTCTCTTAAATAATCCAGCGCCTTATCACCCTGGTTGCTACCTTAAATCAAAGCCCTGTCGTATTTATGAAAAACACTGTTGTTTTCTTCGTTTTGCTGATGGTACGGACGCTTTACGGCCAACCCTTGCCTCCACGCGAGAGTGACTTCCGTTGGCACTGGCAAGAGGGTCGAGGTATGCACTTCCAACCTATCCTGCCACCGTTAGACCAAAAAGCTGGGGCACCCCCTGCTTTTTACGACCATTATTGGGAATTCGGCGACGGCTCATATAGTTTGGAGAAGGAGCCGATTCACTTCTATCGAGAGGAAGGGACTTATGAAGTCTTTTACATGGCTACCGGCAAGTATGACAACGGCAAGGCTCCGCGCTCCAGAAAAAAAAGCGTGCAAAGTCCGGCTGCAGGCGAGAATAAGAATGCCGTAGCTGAACATTCGCTCCAAAAGCAGCACCTTCGGATGCAGGCCGTGCGCAACCCCCGCGCAGAAGAGGAATTTGTCTGCATCCTGACGTATCGCAACCTCACTCCGGTGAGCCAGTCAGGGAGGTTGCTCTTTTTTTTCAACGAGCGCGCCTGGCCTGCTGCCCATTTCGATTGGCTCGAAGCTCGCATCCATCACGGCGAAGCGGAGGAGGAGTCGATCAGTTTTGCGCCGATCCCGTTTTCCGATAGCCACTTCATTGCCGACCTTCAATCGTCGTCTATCAACGATTACTTAGCCCTGCTACCCCCCTTCGAAGCACCCCGCCATTTTGAAAACTTGAGCCAGGAGTATCGAAACTTTAAAGCATGGCGATTCAAAGCTTTACAGCCAGGTGAACAGCGGCACTTGTTCATCTCTTTGATGGCAAGGCCCAACATGATAAAAGACACCTCCGCCCTAATTTACCTGTCAGGGCTATACGAGAGCGATGATGGGCGGGTGTCGGAGCGGTTTGACCTAGAGCTGGAAATAGTGGCCTCCCACGACCCTAACGCTATGGCCGTTTCTAAGCGCAGAATGAGTTTTCGCAGGGCAAAAAAGAAGCACCTCGACTTCAAAATCCAGTTTCAGAACACAGGCGAAGGCCCGGCCAGTACTGTAAAGATTTCTACCCCAATACCACAAGGACTGAGCGCCCAAAGGCTTTATCTGCTTGATTTTCAGCCGTCCTGTGCTATTTGCCCTAAGAAAGAGGTGCTCTACAGTTGTTTAGACACACAGATTCTGAAAAACGAACTGGTTTTCGCCTTTAAAAACATATACCTGCCGGGCACCCGACAGCGGGATGTGAACGACAGAGACTCCACAAAAGGCTGGATAAAGTACCGGATACCCCTTGACCATCAGGTCAGAAAATTACCTTTGAACACGTATGCCAGCATTGTCTTTGATAAAAACCCGCCGGTAGTAACAAACCGTACTTCTACACACTTTAAAACGGGCCTTTCCCTCGCCCCTGCCATGGGTATAGACCTCGACGGAGACAACAACAACCTCAGCTTGGGCCTATTGTTGGCCCCTTACAAGCCCTGGCGGCCCTTTTTGCAGGGAGAAGTATGGCAACATTTCCGGCAAGCCGATACCCTCAGCACTTCTTATCAAAAAGACACGTCTTGGTTTAGGGCCGTCATCCAGTCTGGTGGCGTAATTAGCGAAGCAAAAATAGATTCGTCCTACAAGGAGGTGTACGTCAGCCGAACGACTTATTTCCCTAACCTTTCCTTTGCGCTGATGCCTGGCTACCACCTGAACGACTGGTTGAGCTTCGGAGCCGGTGCGCAGTTCGGGCTGGCGCAGCGAAAGACTAAAGAAGAGATTACCTTTACCCGCTCTGTGAAGGCGTTCAACCTGTCGACCAATCAAGAGATGAAGGACCTCAGTAAGGAATATCCGGCGCAAAGGGAACAACGAACGAGTCATTCCACGCAATGGGACTGGCACATCTTTGCCAATGTGTTCATTGGCAGGGTTCGCTCCGGCCCCTCGGTGGGGGTGCGCTACTTCCTCCCCTTAGGCTCTGACCGAGCGGGCAGGTGGTTCGCCTTCCTAACCTGGCGTTTCTAATCAGTCCTGTGCAGCTCCATGGGGAAGTTCTACCTGACGCTGCAGCAACGACTATTCGTTGTTTTTCTCTTGGTCGTTCCGCCGTTTTTTGGCGGGGCACAGGCTGGCTCGTATCCAGTTTTTTCTTTGGAAACGAGGCGCAGCGATTTTAAAGGAGACTCGCTCTACGGTATTTACCTTCAACAACATGCGACATTTCGCCGAGAAGACGACCTCGACGGCTGGTTGTATTGGATGTGGGATTGGCAGGCTCTCCACTTCGACTATCCTGAGCGCGCGTTGGCTATTTTAAAGACGGCTTTGCGTTTGGCATGGCGACAGCCTGAGAATACGACGGAAGGGGAAGCTTTCCTTTGGGTGAAGGTCAACGAAGGCTACCACTTGTATAAGGTCGGGCGCATCGTTGAGTCGGTGGAAGCTTATGAAGCGGCCTGGTCTGCCTGGCAACGGTGGTCGCCGCCCGAATTCGAAGTGTTAGAGTACCTGGTACTACCGCTGGGGGCACATCATACCCGTTTGGGCGATAATGAAAAAGCTCGGGCACTGTATGAAATGACTTTGAAAAAAATTTCCGCCACTGCCCATCCTGCTTTGGCAGGCATTTACAACAACTTAGGGCTTACCTGGTGGAATGAGGGGCACTATGGCAATGCCCGTCGTGTTTTTGCGCAAGGGCTGAAACTCAGAGGGATTGCGCCCGTGCAGCGCGGGCTTTTACACCTT
Organism: uncultured Saprospiraceae bacterium; assembly: GCA_937934275.1. Taxonomy (GTDB): domain Bacteria; phylum Bacteroidota; class Bacteroidia; order Chitinophagales; family Saprospiraceae; genus M3007. The sequence continues at coordinate 86,080 of CALHAM010000041.1, forward strand.
TCCATGGCCCAGGCCTACTTTGACGAAGCATGCACCGACAGTGCTGATCTTCACCTCGAGAAGTCTTTCTTTTGGTTGAAAAAAGCGCGTGGGCATGCTGATGCTGAGAACGCGGAGGATTACCTCGCCGGTGCGCTTTTGTTGAAAGGTCGTTTGTTCAGCCATCGGCAGTCCTATACCGAGGCACTGTCAGTCTATCGCGCGGCGCTGCACTTAAAGGCCAAAACCATCGGTACTACCCGTCATCGGGATGTCGGAAAAATTCAGGTGGCCATTGGTGAGTTGTATTTGAAGCGCCATCAGCCGGACGGCGCCCTGCGTGCTTTTCATCAGGCACTGGTTGATTTAATTCCGGCGTTCCCGCCCGACGATATCTGGGCTGTGCCGGACTCTACCCATATTTACGAAGAAAACACTCTGTCCGAGGCTCTGAGAGGTAAAGCGGCAGCCTGTTTTGAATTGTACCAGCAAAACCGCCGAGTCGAGCTGCTGCGCACAGCCTTGAGATGCTTCCAAATGGCCTGGCTAACCGACACCCGCTTGCGGTTTGCGTTGCAATATGAGTCGTCCAGGCTTACTCTGGTAGCCCAGCAAAGAAAGTACGAAGAAAAAGCCCTCGATGTCGCCTATGCCCTTTGGCAGCAAACCGGTGAAGAAAGGTACCTGTTAGAAGGGTGGGCCATTGCAGAGCGTGCTCGGGCGGTATTGCTTTTAGACAATCTGCTGCGCCTGTACTACCAGCGGCACCTCAGCCAGCTGCTGCCGCGTTTGAAAGAAATGATTCGAATGCGGCGACAACTGGCCTGGGTAGAACAACAACTTATCCTCGAGCCAAACGCACCGCAGCGGATGGAGTGGCTCCGGCAGCGCCAACAACTGCTTGACCGCTTGCAAGCCGAGGAGCAGAAAAACCCTGCATGGGAGGCCGTCTTCCACCATTCCACGCGCTGGTCGGCCACTTCTGTGTTGCAATTGGCCGCACAGATTCCCACTTACGGCATTCTCGAGTATTTTGTTGGGAGCAATAACATTGAGATATTTTCGGTGCAACACGGCAAACGGGCCGCCTGGACGCGCATCCAGCAGCCGAGCAAGCATGCTGCGGCAGTGCAACAACTTCTGAAATGGATGCAGGCTAAAAGCCTACAAAAAGAGGGCTTAACCGCCTACAAGGACCTCGCGTTCTCAACGTACCAGCAATTGGTGCTACCGGCCATTCGGCAGGCGTCCATAGATGCCAGCCACCTGTTGATAATACCCGACCGATGGCTGGCCTTCTTGCCTTTTGAGGCTCTCCTTACGGAAAACAACCTGAAGAACTGGCAGCAAGCCCCATGGCTCCTGCGGCGGTATTCGGTGTGCTACGCTTATTCAATGGCTGTGTTTGAAGTGCAGTCTCGCATGGATTTTTCCCCAAAAGCCAATATCCTTCAGGCTGCTCCCATGTTTGAAAATAGTCGGCATAACCTAAGCCCACTGCGATATAGCTTACAAGAAACACCCGCTCGCCACATGTGCGCAAGCCGCATTCTAGTGGCAGAGGAGGCCGCATGGAGTCTTTTTGAAAGCCTGGCACCCGAATATGCCGTCTTGAACCTGTCCACCCATGCCGCCGCTTCTGCGCATAGCGGAGAGCCTGCGATTGAGTTTTACGATGGGCCAGTGCTGGTTCCTAAGGCCTATTCGCTATCGCTCCAAGCTGACCTGGTAGTGTTGAGCGCCTGCGAAAGCGGGCTTGGTAACTTTCACGACGGCGAAGGGGTAATGAGCCTGGCCAGAGCTTTTACCTATGCCGGCTCGAAAGGGCTGGTAACTTCACTTTGGGTGATCAATGAGTCGGCTACAGCTGCTATTTTAGCAAAAATGTACCAGTATTTGAGGAAAGACGAGCCTAAAGACATTGCCCTGCACGCTGCCAAACTTAGCTATCTGGACGATGAGCACACCCCCCCCTTCCAGAAATCGCCGTACTACTGGGCTGCTTTGATTTACATGGGAGATACAGGGTGCGTTCGCTGGCAGCAGTGCTCATGGCAGGGTGTATTAGTGAAGTGGGGGGCAATGGCGGTAGTGATGGCTGGAGCGGTATGGTTGTTCAGGAAATATCGGAAAAAACGCGCCCTCCTCAGGCGGAGCTGATAGTGAATCCTGTGGGCATGCTTAGAATGATGAATTACACCCACTAGCTGTGGGTGGTGGCTGAAGCGGATGCGTACGAGGCCGTCCGCCAGTGTGTTTCTGGGGCAAATACCGTAAAAATTAGGCTTTAGGAATGGCGTTTTGGCCGTACCGCCGTGTCTTTACGAACGGCTATGAGGAGGGCATGAGCAGCATCGTCCTACCAACCCTGCGTTCACTTCCATACCCTTTATGCGGTTGTACCAGTCGTGAGGGTGGTCGTTAAGCGTCGGTTATTCTTCGGGGGTGGGCGGCACTCCTCGGCGCGTTTGGTATCCGTGCGCTTCGGCAAAGTTGCGCAGCAGATTTTCTAAGTCGAGCAGCGCTTTAGGTCGGTCAATGGAACCGACAACACTTTTCATCTGGCCGTTGCAAAGCGCGCTCAGTGTGGACCAAGGCGCATCTGCAATCTCGGAGGGAATGTACTCTGGGTATTGACACAAGCGGGTCCTTTTCATTTGGCGGCGCAGTTGGCGCATTTCGCTGTGGGTCAGCTGAAAGCTAGCGCGGCCCTGGCGTTCAGCAAATTGCTTGCCCTCGTATTCGACGCGCCCGCTGGTGTAAACGCTTAGGCGAACCACAGGGCAATAGCCGAAGCAGCTGCCCGTCTGAAGTTCTATCAGCAGGTCTTTACCCGTAGGGTCTACGGCGGGGCGACAGGCCAAAATGCTCAGGAGCAATAGGAAGAGTAGATACCGGGTCATAAGAGCGTACTGGTGAGGAAGCCCCTTGAGGTTCTTTCCACTTTTACGGCGTTTTTGAAGGAGGACCTACCGCTTCTCGCGCTGCTGAGCTATGCGTCGAATGGCCTGCACTAGGCGATCGAGGTCGCTTTCCAACGTGTAGACGTTAGGTGTAATGCGCACGCCATCCACATTCTGCCAGACGATAGCGACGGTATGAATTTTGTGGTCTCGGAAGAGAGCCTCGCTGATGTCGTTGCCCGATAAGCCTTCGAGGCCAAACACACCGATAGCACAGCTCCATTGCGGGTGAGTGGACGTGTAGAAGCGGATGCCCGGCACATCGCGCACGCGCTCCATCCAGTAGTTTTTCAGGTAGTGCAGGCGCTGTTGTTTGCGCGCAGTGCCAATAAGGTTGTGCAAATCGAGCGAATAGCCGGTAGCCATTTCGGTAGGGAAACTGCGTGTGCCGAGGCTTTCAAACTTGCGAATATTATCGCCGTCGGGCTTGTCGTTCGACAGCAGCGCCCACACATTAGCAATCTTATCGCGCCGAATCCAGAGCATGCCGTTGCCAAAGGGCGCACACAGCCACTTGTGCAGGCTAGTGCCGAAGTAGTCGCAGCCGAGGTCTGGAATGCGGTAGTCAAGTAGGGCGAAAGAGTGGGCGCCGTCCACAATAACCTCAATGCCTCGAGCGTGAGCGGCATCAGCAATGCGGCGCACGGGTAAGATCTGACCGCACCAGTTGATGACATGGGTGAGGTGTACTACGCGTGTGCGAGGCGTAAAGCGCGACACATAAGCGTTTACCAGAGCATCCTCGTCTTCGCTAGGCAGGCTCAGGTCCACCCAGTTTAGGCGGATGCCGTCGCGCTTTTCGCGCTGCTTCCAAGCGTTCATCATGTTGGGGTAATCGAAATGGGAGAGAACCACCTCATCGCCAGCTTTCAGGTTGAGGCCGAAAATGATGGTGTTGAGCGCTTCTGTAGCGTTGCGGTTAAGGGCTATTTCTTCCGGGTCAGCGCCAGCCAGTTGGGCCAATCCTTCGCGTAGCGGCTCGCGGTCTTGGTCGAGGATGCGCCACATGTAGTACGAAGGGGCCTCGTTGCACATGCGGTTGTAGTAGTCCAACGCGTCGAGGGCGGCTCGTGGAGCAGGGCATACGCCGCCGTTGTTGAGGTTGATGAGGGTAGGGCTGGCAGCAAAAGCAGCGCGGATTTGGCGCCAGAAATCGTCTTCGCCGTCGTCTTGCGGGTAGGGCCATGCGGTGCTAGCAGGGAAGAAGGCGGCGCGGGCGTCGGTGTGGAGGGCCAGTGCGCCCAGGGCAAGGGCTGTTTGGCGGATGAAGCTGCGTCGGTTGAGCATAGTGAGCAGGCATCGTCGTTGTGAAGGGAAGAGGAGTTTTTGCTTGAGCAAAATTAGGTTTTTACAGCGGGATGGTTGGGTTAAAGTTCGGAGTAGAAGAGACAGCAATAGGTTAAGCGTTGCCTCTTATCAAAGGTATAGATAGGTTTAGACTATTCGAAATAAGGTAGTCGCGCAACAACCCTTGCTGGTAGAAGTTTTGGAGGTAATCAAAATGGAGGGTGCACCGTGCTGCTCTTTCCTTACCGCTTGTGGTTAGTTGTCGACCTACTGGCATATAAACTTCTGCTCAGACGCTTTTAGAAGGCCGGCCAACTGCGAAGGGCAGGGCGCAGAAACTTCTCGTCTGTATAAATGCTGCAGCGGCCTAAACAGAGCAAGAGAGGCAAGCCCAAGAACTCAAAGGGCAGAAACCTGCTTAACCGCCTGCTCGAGCACCAGGACGGGCGGCTTGCTTTTGCCTTGTCTTTCTTTCCAACAATCAAGCTGGGTGAGGCATTCAGGCTGGCTAAGTTTTTACAAAAAATCAAAAGACGTGAATATTTCAAAAAGAATCTTAGCTTTGCCTTGTGCTTGATGCGGTCATCTCAAACAGAACGCTACTTCAAAAATGAAAGAAATCTCATTCAGCGCGGGTCATCACAAAGGGCATGCGGTCTTGTTCATGCGCTTTGAGTATGACCGGGCACTCCTTGAGAAAGTCAAAGGACTGGCCGGCGCCCGATGGAGCCGTTCGCAAAAGGCTTGGTATGTGCCGGATACCGCCTCGTACCGGGCGATGTTTGGCCTGACGAGCCAAGCTGAAGGCCCGACGCCTGCTGCCTTGCCGGACATTGCCCCGATCAACCAAACGGCACTGTCATCCTTCACATCAGCACTGCAATTGAAAGCATACAGCCCGAACACCCTCCGAACTTACCGCAACGAATTTGTTCAACTGCTTCGGTACATAGGTCAGACGCCTGTGGATACCCTAAATCCCGAACAACTCCGCGCCTATTTTTTGTACTGCGTCAGGGAGTTGAAGTTGTCGGAAAACACCCTGCACAGCAGGATCAACGCCGTAAAGTTTTACTTCGAGCAGGTGCTGGCTCGAGAGCAGATGTTTATTCAGATACCTCGGCCCAAGAAAAAGGCCATGTTACCCAACGTTCTGGCCATTGCACAAGTAGAACGGCTTTTTTCACAACTGGAGAATCTGAAACACAAGACGATGTTGTATTTGGCCTATTCGGCCGGCTTACGAGTGAGCGAGGTGGTGAATTTAAGGGTAAAGGATATCCATTCAGCCCGCATGGCGATCAACATCAAAGGCGCCAAGGGCAAAAAAGATCGAACGGTAGCCTTGTCGCAAGGCATACTGGCGTTGTTGCGCAAGTACTATATTGCCTACAAACCCCAGGACTGGCTATTTGAGGGTCAGCGCCCAGGCAGCCCGTACAGTACGCGCAGTTTGCAGCAGATTTTCAGGCGAGCCAAAACCGCTGCCGGAATTTTACAGGAAGTCACGTTTCATAGCCTGAGGCATAGTTATGCCACACACTTACATGAGGCCGGTACCGACATCAGACTGATCCAGGAACTTTTAGGGCACAACGACATCAAAACCACGCTCCGCTACACCCACGTCAGCAACAGAACTTTGGAAAGCATAAAAAGCCCGTTTGACTATCTCAACCTAAAAAATGAATGAGCTTTAGTCGTACTTTTTGTATTGTCAAGGGCAACAATACAAAAAGTACGACAAAAGTTTCGTATATTTAAGAGTTATGCCTCACCCTAAAAGACGACACCTTAACATTAAAAAGACTTTGAAAAATGGAAAATTTTGACCGCAAAAAGCATTGGGAAAATATCTATCAGACAAAAGAACTAAAAGAGGTTAGTTGGTTTCAGCCGATACCAGAAACTTCATTGGACTTCTTTAAAGAATTCAACGTGCCGACAACTGCAAAAATAATTGACATTGGCGGTGGCGACAGTTTTTTAGTTGACCATTTACTCGACTTGGGTTATCAAGACATTACAGTTCTCGACATTTCAGCGACTGCCATTGACAGAGCAAAACAACGACTTGGAGAAAAAGCGAAAAATGTAAAATGGATAGTTTCAGATGTAACGACATTTAAGCCGACAGAGAAATATGACTTTTGGCACGACCGAGCTGCATTTCACTTTTTGACAGACGAGCAAGAAATTTCAAACTACCTGGAAATTGCTGAAAAAAATATAAACTCGACAGGTGTTTTAGTAATCGGGACATTTTCGGAACAAGGACCAAAAAAATGTAGCGGAATAGAAATCAAACAATATTCGGAAACGACAATGACCGACCGACTGAAAAAGTTTTTTGAGAAAATTAAGTGTATAACAGTTGACCACAAAACACCGTTCGACACCATTCAGAATTTTGTTTTTTGCAGTTTCAGAAAGTTACAAACGGCTTGACACGACACGAGAAAATAGAAGGGCGAAGGCATAACACGGGTTTGGCAAAAGTGGCGGTTCAGTGCTCCGCAGACACATTTGTGGTTAATCAAAGTTTGGTTATCCGCATCAACATTTGTGGTGAAAATCGCCACCTTCGCCAAGCCCGAAATCGTTGGCAGTAATGCTACTACACCACACACCCTTAACTGATAAGTGAACAACTTTCTGACATTTCAGAGCGACCGAGACAACTTTTTAATTAAATTTGAAAAAATAACGACAGAAATAATGGTAGAAAATACAACTATAAATAATTTGGTTTTAGAGGACTTGGTCGGCTACATTTCAAAAAATGGAGTTCAGCGGAGCATTAAACCCGTTTACAAAACGGACGATTTTGCTCTTTACAATGACGACAGTTTAGAAGTAATGAACCGTTTTCCCGACAATTACTTCGATATGATTTTTGCTGATCCGCCATATATGCTTTCAAATGACGGTTTCACTTGCCAAAACGGACGAATGGTAAGCGTGAACAAAGGAAAGTGGGACAAATCGAACGGCTTTGAGGATGATTTGTATTTTCACGAAACTTGGATCAAAGAATGTAAACGAGTTTTGAAGCCTGAAGGAACAATTTGGATTAGCGGAACATATCACAGCATTTATCAATGCGGTTTTTTGCTTCAAAAACTTGGATTTCATCTTTTAAACGACATTACTTGGTTTAAGCCAAACGCTTCACCAAATCTTTCTTGCCGATTTTTCACAGCATCACACGAGACTATTTTGTGGGCAAGAAAAGACAAGAAAGCAAAACATTACTTCAACTATGAAGCGATGAAAAACGGACGTTTTCCAGAAGACAACATTAAAAAACCAGACTCGCAAATGCGCAGCGTTTGGAGCATTCCGACACCTGCACCAAGCGAAAAAATATTTGGCAAACACCCTACACAAAAACCATTAGCACTTCTTAAACGAATTGTTTTAGCATCAACAAAACCTGGCGACATCATTTTTGATCCATTTAACGGAAGCGGAACAACCGGAATTGCTTCAACAATAATCGGTGAGAGAAAATACATCGGTTGCGATTTAAACAAAGATTATATTGACTTAACGATTAAGCGCTATGAGGCGTTAAAAGCAAACAAAGGATTATTTGAATAATGGTAACGAGAGTAATAGCAATTCGCAATCTTGAAAAATTTATAGGGCAAGACCTATCAGAGTTAGCGAAGCAATACGGCATAACAACATATAAAGACGGCAAACAAAATAAAGGTTGGAAAGGCTTGACTTTAGAACATTTAGCAGGACTTTCTAACGACAACAAACAAGCACCAAACGGACTTGGATTTGAACTAAAATCAACTGCATTTTACAAAGTAAAAGGCGAATGGACACCCAAAGAAACATTTGCTATTACAATGATTAATCCACAAAATTTAATTGACACTCCATTTTTCAAAAGTCATTGTTGGGAGAAATTGAAATCGCTTGTTTATTGTGCAGTTTCTTGGAACGGCAAACACAATGAAAAATCCGAGTTGTTAAAAGTTCAATCATTTGACTTTTTGGAGAGTGATACGCTAATACAAGAAATTCAAGCCGACTATGAGTTTATCCGTCATAAACTAAAAACGCAAGGTTTTGCTGCTTTGACAGGTAAAGACGGCAAATGGATCCAAGCAAGAACTAAAGGGGCTGGACACGGTTCGATTAGCAGAGCGTTTTACGCAAGGAAAGCATTAATAAAGGAAATTATCAAGCTGTGAGAATAAGAAGCACTACTGCCAACAGCGTGTATAAGAAATAGCGGGTTTAGTGCTAATTCAAACGTCAGAGCTTTCAATAAAAGTCAGTGCCAAACTTAAAGTGAAGTGCTTTTAAATCCGCTACTTCTCATACACGCAAAACGTTGCGCCGCAATCCCGAAGGGATTGCGGCGCAACGGCCGCTCCGCTTCGCGGACAGCCGTACGCCGCCCCTTCGGGACTGCGTAAAACTGTCCGCTTGGCAAAATTCCAAAAAAATTTTTCGCTTCGCGAAATTTTTTGGAACTTCGCCAAGCGGAGCGGTCGTTAGCAGTCATGCTATAAAAGACAGTAGAGTCCAGAAACTACTTAAAAAAACGGGGCGAACCAGAAAAGCCATACGAGTATGATTTTAAATGAAAGAAAATGAATACCAGAAACAAAATTGCAAGTGTCTTTATGGTATTGTGCTTAGTTTTAGGTTACAGTATAGAATCAAGAGCATGCACAAGAGTGGTCTACAAAGGACCTAATAACACGGTTTTAACAGGAAGGACTATGGATTTTTCCATAGAAATACCTGCCAATCAATGGATATTTCCCCGTGGAATGAAACGAAACGGTGAAGTTGGTAAAAACTCCATAGAATGGGTTTCCAAATATGGTAGCATTGGTGTGAGCACATGGGATATCGCTATTGCCGATGGCATGAACGAAAAAGGTTTGGTAGCTAACTTACTTTGGTTGGTTGAATCAGACTATCCAACTTTCAATAAGGAAGGTGACAGAAAAGGGATGGCCATTTCTCTTTGGGCACAATACGTTTTAGACAATTTTGCAACTGTTGCTGAAGCCGTTGAAGAATTAAGTAAAGAATCATTCGCAATAGTTTCTGATTTTATTCCCGGCACTGACAAATTTACCACAGTGCATTTATCCATTTCGGATGCCACTGGCGACAATGCCATTTTTGAATACATCAAAGGTAAATTGGTGATACACCACGACCCATCATACACAGTGATGACCAATGACCCTCCATATGAACAACAGTTGGCAATAGCTAAATATTGGGAAAATATTCCGGGTAAAACTTTTCTTCCAGGTTCAGTAACAGCAGCGGACCGTTTTGTAAGAGCTTCTTTTTTCATTAATTCCATACCGCAAACGGACAATACAAGAGTAGCAGTAGCAGGTGTTTTTAGTGTGATTAGAAATGTATCGGTACCATACGGGTTCGAAATTGAAGGATTCCCAAATTTATCCACAACACGTTGGCGCTGTGTCGCAGACCAAAAAGAATTGGTGTATTACTTTGAAACAGCACTCACGCCAAATACATTTTGGGTTGACCTTAAGAAAATTGATTTCAGTGAGAAAGCGGATGTACGAAAATTGGATTTATCAGATAATAAAACCTATGCTGGCGAAGTTTCGGCAAAATTTATAAAGTCAAAACCATTTCAATTTTTAGGATTATGAGCCAAAGTTTGATTAAAAAATTTGAAGTAGGTGTATTCTATATTCTTTCAGCAATAATTGTGTTGGGTAGTGTAATTAGTTGAGTGATTTAATATCTTTGTGTCAAATTTTTTTGTCATGGTAACAGAACATAAATGCTGTCACAAATGCGGTTCCGAGCACATCGTCAAAAATGGCTCGAATGGTTCGGGAAACCCCAAG
>CALHAM010000042.1 GCA_937934275.1 uncultured Saprospiraceae bacterium
AAATTTGCTCTGAAGGGTGCCACTCAGGATCATACCGATGACCGTGAAGACAACGCTAATGATAACTATGCCAATCATTTAAGAACAAGTATGGTTTTGAACTTCTCTATAAACAAGAGCACGACAAATATAGTTCGCACTCAGGAAATCATCCTAAATCCCGTGTACTTGTGCAAGGATTTGGGAAGACGGATGCCTTCGGGAGTCTGATTATTTTCTAACAGAGCTGCTAAGATACGCGGTAAAGCCAGCGCTGAGCCGTTGAGAGTGTGGGCCAGGTGAATTTTGCCCTCTGCATCGCGATAGCGCAATTGCAAGCGATAACTTTGAAAGGTCTCGAAGTTGGACACTGAGCTCACTTCTAACCAGCGCTGTTGTGCTCCCGACCATACCTCGAAATCAAATGTTTTAGCGGAGGTAAAGCCCATATCGCCGCCGCAGAGAAGTAGGATGCGGTAAGGCAATTCCAACTTAGTCATTAAGCGCTGCACGTGGCGCACCATTTCCATGAGGGCTTTGTAAGAGCGCTCAGGGTGCTCGATGCGCACAATTTCCACCTTGTCGAATTGATGTACGCGGTTTAGGCCGCGCACGTGGGCTCCCCAAGCGCCCGCCTCACGTCGGAAGCAGGGCGTGTAGGCCGTATAGCGGATGGGCAAGTCTCTTTCGGGTACAATGGCATCGCGCAACAGGTTGGTTACGGGCACCTCAGCCGTTGGGATGAGGTAAAGGCCGTCGCGTTCACAGACGTACATTTGACCTTCCTTGTCGGGCAGTTGACCTGTACCTCGGGCGGTGTCTTCGTTAACCAAATGCGGCGGCAAAATTTCCTCGTAGCCCGCTTTAATGTTTTCCTCCAAAAAAAACTGAATGAGTGCTCGTTGAAGTTTGGCACCCTTTCCGCGATAAACGGGGAAACCCGCGCCGGTGAGCTTTACACCGAGTTCGAAATCAAAGAGGTTGTACTTTTTAGCCAAATCCCAGTGAGCTAAGGCATCCGGAGGTAAGGAGGGAAAAGGCTTTGTCCAGTCCCGAAATATTTTGTTGTCTTCCGCACTTTTGCCTTTGGGCACCGACCGATGAGGGCAGTTGGGCACGGTGTACAATAAGCCTTCTAAGTGCTTTTTCACCTCATCGGAGCGTTCCTCCAGTTGTCGAAGACTTTCCTTATGAGCGGCCACTTGGCTTTTAATCTTTTCGGCCTCGTCGCGTTTTCCTTGGGCCATCAGCTGTCCGATTTGCGCCGAAAGACGTTTGTTTTCTGCCAGTAGGTCGTCTATATGCTTTTGCAATGCGCGGCGTTCGTCATCGGCCTTCAAGATGTCATCTAAGACTTTGATTTGCTGAGCTGTCCAATTGCGCTTGCGTAAACCGTTAACGATAGATTTCTTGTCTTCGCGGATGCGTTTGACTTGAAGCATGAAAGAAAGGCATGATTTTTATGGCGCGCAAGATAGAGCGAATTTCAAAATGAGCTTACCTTTGTGATAATTTGCGTTAAACTCCCACTTCTTCCTCTCAGCGGCATTTGTTCTGCCTATATTTATCTTTCTCCGCGCTTATTTCAGAACGCATGTTGAAGGCTTTCCACCTGGTAGGGAGCCTCTTGAAATGTTGGTTTTGCTCAGTTTTGGCGTTCTTATTTGTACTTCTCTTCAAACGTTTGTAGCTATTGCAAGTGTACCTAAGCCTTCCATCGGGTAAAGGGGCCTGTGCTGGGCGCAGCCGAGGCGCGTGTACACTTTTGTGTTTAGCTCATTCATTGTCAATCGCTTTTTAATAGCCATTATTCTACTAGTTTTCACCTATGTACGACATTTTGCAGCTGAATGAGATGCTGGTCTCCGAGTTGAGAGAGATTGCTCAGCATTTGGGCATTAAAGGGCATCAGAAGATGCACAAGCAGGATTTAATTTATCGCATTTTAGACGAACAAGCATTAGCGGGCAAAAAAACGGGTGGCGAGCACGTGCCCGTCGTAGAAGAGCCACAGCCGGGTCGAAAGATCGTCCTTCCGAATTCGCAAGAGACGGAAAGCGAGGCTGCTCCTCGGCACAACAGGCGCCCGCGCAAGCTGGTGCGCGTGAAGGTAGCTGAGGAGAAGGCTGAAGAAGTGTCAAAGGCAGGAGAGCTGATTGCCTCGCCGTCGGCGGCAGGAGAAACTGCTCTGCAAGGGCAGCGACTATCGGAACGCGAACCTGATAACAGCCAAATGCAGCGAAATAATTACCGGCGTCGCCCTCAAAACCGCCGAGAGCATTCACAGACAAGCCCTCCTCTGAATGCGGCGGAGCAGGAAGCCAGCGCAAAGGATGCTACTACTGAAGGTACGGACCCCGGAGCAGAGACGGAAGCGCATAGCCAATTGCTTAGGGCCGATGATTTAGAGAGTCATAGACTACCGACGCCGCCTAAAACACCGCCTGCTACCGCCACAGCATCCGAACGCTTCGATATCGAGCTGGATGGAGTCATCGAAGGGGAGGGTACTCTCGAGATATCGCCTACAGAGGGATATGGATTTTTACGCTCGCCCGATTACAACTATGCCTCCAGCCCCGACGACATCTATGTGTCGCCCTCTCAAATTAAACTTTTCGGGCTACGCACGGGCGATACAGTAGTGGGCACTATCCGCCCGCCTAAAGAAGGGGAGAAGTACTTCGCCTTGCTCAAAGTGCTGCGCATTAACGGCCTCGACCCTAAGGATGTGCGCGACCGCGTGCCTTTCGACTACTTGACGCCGCTTTTTCCGACGCAAAAATTCAACTTGCTAACTAGTGCCACTGGGCGCGACTTTGGCAACCGCATTATTGACTTGTTCACTCCCATCGGCAAGGGACAGCGCGGTCTGATTGTGGCGCAACCGAAGACGGGTAAAACCTTTTTGCTCAAAGATATCGCCAACGCCATCACGAAGAACCACCCGGAATGCTACGTTATCGTTCTGCTCATCGATGAGCGTCCTGAGGAGGTAACCGACATGCGCCGCAGCGTTCGAGCCGAGGTAGTGGCCTCTACTTTTGATGAGTCTGCGGAGAATCACGTACGCCTCGCCAATATTGTACTCGAAAAGGCCAAGCGCTTAGTAGAGTGTGGCCACCACGTTGTTATTCTACTGGATTCCATTACCCGCATGGCTCGCGCCTATAACACTGTGGCGCCCTCGTCAGGTAAGGTGCTTTCCGGCGGTGTGGAAGCTACAGCCTTGCAAAAACCTAAAAAATTCTTTGGCGCCGCTCGGGCGATTGAGAATGGCGGCTCGCTCACCATTTTAGCTACAGCCCTTATCGATACCGGCTCCAAGATGGACCAAGTCATTTTTGAGGAATTTAAAGGAACGGGCAACATGGAATTGCAGCTCGATCGCAACTTGGCCAATCGCCGCATTTTCCCAAGTATTGACCTAACCAAATCGAGTACACGCCGCGAAGAATTGCTCCTAGACCGCGAGACACTCCAGCGCATGTTTATTTTGCGCAATCATTTGGCTGACATGAAACCAGAAGAAGCGATGGAATTTATTAAAAAGCAGATGATGGGCACTACCAGCAATGCAGAGTTTCTGGAGTCCATGAATCGTTGAAAGACTACCTCTTAAAAAAAGGGATTTTGACCGAGAAATGGGCACTCGGGCCGGTAATAGGACCCAAATGCAGTCGTTGAGGAGGGGCTTTAGAATTTGTCGCCGAAGGTTGGGGGTGCCAAGCATTTTGCTGAAGCGGGATGACTGCCTTCGGGAGGCCTTTTCTTAAATGGATGCCGCTGCTCCCAAGGTGTTACCGGCACGAGGCAGCGCAATAGCGGCGTGCACAGGTGCCGTCCTAAGGAGTGTTGCAGTTGAAGGTAGAGATCGAACTCTTGCGGCTGAGCACCCACAGAGCTCTTGATCTCGAGCGCTGTGCGCCCAAATACCACGCGCTCGCTACCGCACTCGATGCCTAGGCGCACCAGGTCGTACAGCATATTGAGATACAATTGACACTCGGCATTGACTGCTTCCTCGTAGCCTAAGAAATGGGCCTCCAGGCTTGTGTCATTCTCAATGGCGGTGTGAAAGCCTACCAATTGACCCTGGCGATACCAGCCGATACAGTGGAAGGCGTCGCGCAGATGGCGCTGGAGTGCAAGCAAGTACTCTTCGTGAAGATCTATCCAGTGAAAACCAGACCGTCGAGCCACAGAAGTGTAAAGGGCGTAAAGACGCTCCTGCGCCTCTCGTAATTCGCGCAAGTTTAGCCGGTGGCGCTCCAAAGTAGAAGCCTTGGTAAAGGCTCTCTTAGCCCTGGTGCGATATTTCGTAGTCATGGCGCTCAAGTAATCTTCAAATGTCGGATAAGGAAGTGGCAACACCATGCTGGGCTGAATACGGAAGGAAGTGTATCTGGCCTGAATAAACACCTTTTTTGTTGTGGAACATTCAGGTGAAATATCTTTAAGCAGCACTGCCGCCGGGCGCCAGCGTTGGGCAATCTCTTGGATTGCCCTCAGCAGTAGAGTCATTGCCTGCTGAGGTGCTATCGCTTTAGGGTCAAAATAAAAACCATGCTTACCTGTTAACAGTAAATTACCGCATGTGAGCACCTGCCCGCGCACGCCATTGACCAATTGGCGCTTGATGAGTGGCAATAGATGTTGAAGCCAAGTAACCCTTCGAGGGTTATCTGCTAGATGTCGCAAATGCTTACCTCCTTCGAAGCTTACCCGTTGCAACAAAGCCACGCCGATAGGCATATCGTTGAGGTAGAAAACCAGGTAGCCTAAACGCATACCTGGCGGTAGCCCTTCTTCCAGTGCTTTTAAATAGCGGCGACTTAAGAACACATTACTCGTCGGTGCAGCAATATCCCAATCGGCTGCCGCAGCCTCAATGGTAGAGAAAAAAGAAAAGCGCTCTTGTGCAGGGGCTTGCAAAGCGCAGCGGCTCGTGCGGGTGAATGGACACAGTTCGGTTAGCATACACTGGGCAAAACGCACAAAAGAACATGTACTGCTGCAAATAGTTGGTTAGCGCGGCGAAAGGCTCCATTTTTTAACTTCTGCCAATGCTGCCTGTTCGTCGGCCCAACCCATAGGCGTCATCACCCCCAGCCCGTCATAATAGAGGAAGAAGAGTTCTAACAGGTGTCGAATAATGCTGTAATGCTGTTGAAATTCTGCCCAAGAGCTCACAGAAAGGATGCGCAACGAAGGGTCTTGAGGAATAGCCAGCACTTTGTGGTCGAGTTCGCCGGTGTCTCGGAGCAACATTAAGCCTATTGGCACCACCTCTATCACGCTACCTCGCGGCTGTGCCTCAGCCAACACCAATACATCTAGCGGGTCACCATCTCCGCCGCGCTCCTTGTCCATGAGTGTGGATGGAATGAAGCCGTAGTTGACCGGATAAGGCAAAAATGCCACTGTGCGGGCTTGACCATCGCGTACGTCGGGACAAAGTAGGCCGGTAGTTTTGTCCACTTCGTATTTTTGATTCGTGCCCGCAGGAATTTCCACGACCGCGTTTAAGTAGCCGCGCTTCGAAAAAGATGGTAAATACAACAGATGGCTCATAAGGCTCCTTTTTTCTGCTCAGGCGCAAAGACACGAAGTTTGTCGGAACCATTTTCATTTTTAACTGCGCATTCTTGGGTCAGTATTTGCATGCCATAAGCAGGAGCTTCTATCGGTTGGCAGCGACCTCTTTAAAGCAAATGCAGCCAATCATGTGTGCTGGCGTGCGTAGTTTTGCCGCATGCAAGCATACCTTTAGAGGTGTCGAACCTTATTTTTAACACAGAAAAACAACATTTTATGAAAAAAACATGGTTACTCCCGGTATTGCTGACTGCGCTGTCGGCCTCGGCTTTTTCTCAGAAGAAAGGGGTCTTTGTTTCAGATGCAGTGCTTGTGGTGGCTCAGCAAGCGCAAGTGGATTACAAAGGCCTCATCCGAAAAGCTTCGGCCAAAGATGCTAAAGCGCTCAGCGACTTGTTCGAATTCTCCCGCCTTCTGGATGGTGCAACGTTGAACGACCACATGCAAACGTGTTTGGAGCTGATACCGGTAGCCACCGACGAGGTGTATGCTAAAGCCTTAGAAAGCCGTAGCTCCGGCTTAAAGTTGCACTTACTCAAAAACATAGAAGTCGCTCAAGCGCGCACCCAGAAAGAGCCGCTGAAAAAACCCATTAGCGAATGGGCCCCTTACACGTGGGAAGCACTGAACGGTCGCGAAGTGAACATTGTCAAGCCCCAAGATGCCAAGAAGAGCAGCACTGCCTCCACGATGGGTATTGACGCACTGCAGCAAACACAGGAAGGGCAAACAGCGCCTCAACCCGGCGCGCTGGCACCACCCGCGCCCAACGCTACACCTTCGAGCCCGTCAGCACCGCCGGCGGGCAGGCGCGGCAACCGATAACTCCTATGAAAATTTACACCAAAACGGGCGATGCTGGCCAAACCGGTCTTTTTGGCGGGCGTCGAGTATCGAAAAGCCACATCCGCGTCGAGGCCTATGGTAGCGTGGATGAGCTAAATGCATTCATTGGCCTACTCTACGACTCGCTCAGTGAAAAGGCGGTGCGCGAACTGCTACGGCAGGTGCAGCACCGCCTCTTTTCCCTGGGCGCTGCGTTGGCTGCTGACCCTACCGGAACGCCGATCCAGCCCGATTTGCGCCCTACAGATATATCTGCACTGGAGGAGGCCATAGACGCTATGAGTCAGGAATTGCCTCCTTTGCAGCATTTCATTTTACCCGGTGGTTTTCCGACGGTGTCGCTGGCACACATCTGTCGCACAATTTGCCGGCGTGCCGAGCGCACGGTGGTAGCCCTGCACGAACAGGAGACAACACCGGAAGGGGTACTACAGTACCTCAACCGCTTATCAGATTACTTTTTTGTGCTGGCCCGTTACTTAGGACATCGGGCTGGTGTGGAAGAAATCAAATGGACGCCGCGTACGTAGCGACATGAGTAGGAGAACCCTCAGAAAGAAGCGCAAAAAGGGTTTGCCCCCTGGTACTTTAGTTTATACGGGTGAACATACTGGGGTGCGCCCTTTGGTCCACGTCATGCGCTACAACGAGACCGACTGCCAGGAAAATTCTAACTACTCGGCTAAGGGGCAGCATGGGTCTGCCGGTGTGCTTTGGGTAGATGTGCGTGGCCTGACCGACACTACTTTAGTCGAGCGCATAGGCGCTGATTTCTCTCTGCATCCGCTGGCGTTAGAAGACGTGCTTAATACTCACCAGCGGCCTAAGATGGAAGAATATGATCATGCCCTGCTCTTCATTCTTCATAATCTTCGCTATGACCCAGTCAACACCCATTTGCTCAACGAGCAAATCGCTGTCTTTTTGGGCCGCAACTTCGTCATCTCATTTCAGGAACACCCGGACGACACCTTCCGAGGTGTACGCCAGCGCATTCGAAAAGGCGCTGGGCGCTTGCGAAAGAAAGGACCAGACTACCTGGCTTATACCTTGCTGGATACAGTAGTGGACAACTATTACACCGTGCTAGACGATTTGGAAGCGGGCTTGGCCGAACTGGAAGACCTCGTTTATCAGCCTACGGTTGCTAACCAACTGAAAGCTCGCATCTTTGAGATGAAAAGCGCCTTGACTCACTTTCGGCGCTTTCTCATGCCTTTGCGCGATGCCTCCTTGCGCCTTTACCGAGCAGAAAGCGACTTTGTAGACGAAACCAGCCGACTTTATTTGCGCGACTTGGCCGACCACGTCGTTCAAATCCTCGACGGAGCCGACAACTGCCGCGAAATCCTATCGGGCATTGAGACACTCTATCAAGCTGAAATCAGCAATCGC
>CALHAM010000043.1 GCA_937934275.1 uncultured Saprospiraceae bacterium
CCGACACTGGGCTGGGACGGGCTGGTGCGCGGCTCCAAAGGTCAGCCGGGCGTGTATGTGTACTACGCAGAAGTGGAGTTCATAGACGGCGAAACCATCCTCTACAAGGGCGATGTAACGCTCATGAGGTGAGCCGTCGAAAAGCAACAGAAGGGAGCGTACCTGGCTGGATACATTTCCTTCTGTTGCCTTTTCGTTGGGTTAGCTTTCCAGAAAGTTCTTTTAACCCAAACTTCAATAGCAAATATCGTGCGAATAAGGCTTAATATTTCGGGTGGGGGTAGCATTCTATTACGCATATTTGTTCATCCGCCCATTGACTAGCTTCTAACGCGATTGTCCTTCAATCGCAACGGACGTTTGCCTTGCAAAACTCAGCACACTATAGTGAATAGGGAAAACTGCAGAGATTCGCCCGCCAAAGCGTTTTGCAACAAAGGGCTATGCGCCCGACAGTCAACACTAAGCTTTCCTACCTTAGCCGGCAAGGTTCCCTGGCGCTAACGTTAGGAACAACATTACCCGCAATCTGTGTATCGCGCCTTAAACCAGCGCTTGTCGCAGCTGTTTTGAAGGCATGGCAAAAGAGAATACGCCTTTTCCTTACATTACTTACGGCGCTCGGGTGAGTGCAGAAGGAGTAGCGTCGTTGTTGCATCATGCCCTAGACCGACTGATGAAAGGCGACGAGCAGCCCACACCTATTTGTATTTGGGGGCTACACGGTATTGGCAAGACGGAATTAGTACGCGACGTAGCCCATGCGCGCGGGTGCGATTTTGTTTACCTGGCTCCCGCCCAATTCGAGGAAATGGGCGATTTGGTGGGCATGCCGCAAATAGCGGCAAAGGAAGATGGCGAGGCGCTGACCCGCTTTGCTCCACCCGAATGGGTGCCGCGTCGCCCAGGACCGGGCATCCTGTTGTTAGACGACGTGAACCGAGCCGATGACCGCATCCTGCGCGGTATCATGCCGTTGTTTCAAAATTACGGCCTGGTTTCCTGGTCGTTGCCACCGGGCTGGCTTATCGTCTGCACCGCTAACCCCGATGGCGGAGATTACTCGGTAACCACGCTTGACGATGCCATGCTCACGCGTATGCTGCACATCACGATGACCTTTGACCCGCACGTATGGGCTAGGTGGGCCGAGCGCAACGGCATTGACCCAAGAGGTATCCACTTCGTGCTGGCCTATCCTGAACTCATCAATGGCCGTCGCACCACACCGCGCTCGTTGGTGCAGTTTTTCAACAGCTTGCGTGGCATAGAAGACCTGCGCGAAAACACGCCCTTGGTCAGCCTATTGGCAGAGGCCGCCCTCGATACTGAAACGGCTCAAGCCTTTCTGTCTTTCGTTCAGCTAAACATGGACAAGCTGCCCACCCCGGAGGATATCCTCCTGACGGAGCCTTTTGAGGCAATGGCGCGCCGCTTAGAGCGCCTTATAAACGAAGGTCAAACCAAACGCTTAGACATCCTCTCAGTGATCGTTACGCGCCTAACCAACTACCTCTTGGCTCGCCAGCAACTACTCTCAGAAGCCGAACTCGATAACTTGCGCGCTTTTCTGCGAATGTCGCTGCTGCCCAATGATTTGCGCTTAGCCATGGCTCAGGAACTCGCCTCCGCTAAACGCTCGGATCTATCGCGCATCTACGCCGACCCGCAAATCGGTCAGCTGCTGCTGCGAAAAATGTAGAATGAAGCTTGCGCATCTACAACGAACGCCTGCGCGAGCGCTTTTCGAAGTACTCTCGACGCGTCGATGCTATTTGCAACTGGTATTTTCCTGGAGGAAGTGCTGAAATATCGAGCCACCAACTCTCAGCACTGGAGCAAAAGGTTTTGGCTAGAACTGTTTTATTGTTGTGGCTCAAAATGAGTGCTGACACTTCTCCTTGAGGAGGCTCTTCAGGCAATAACCATATTCTGTCAGATGCCACAACTACTTCAATATAAGGAGGGGAATGAAGACCTGTCGCGCCATTTTGGCCCGATAAGACCGAGGCAGGGAGTAAGCCAAGCATGAGATTTAAAAAGAAGTTTGTTTTCATCGTTAAAGCGTTGCCGTTTGTTCTGAAATTGAAAGACAACTCCGGCCACCGTTCAGTTGCATTCTTACCCCCACTTCTCGATGAAAACGGGCTGGCCAATTGCCAACGGTACAGGATTTCCGACCTAAAAGTTCCCTAACATAACACAGGCGCAATTGAGCGCCCAAAAACAGCTTGCATACAGCTGCATAAGGCTTCACTGCACCAACCAGCGCCGCACCCTCAGACCCACGCCTATAAGCAGCATCCCAAAAAACAGGGCGTAAAAGCCAGCATACCAGGCTAGCCCAATCGTTCCGCTGTTTGCGCGAAACGTCATAACTATCCCTAAACCTATGGAAATAATGCCGGCCATAACGAGTTGCCATTCGCTCTCAATAGCCTTGCGAACGTAGTAAGCCAGCCATAGTTCGAGTAGCCCGGTTAGTATACACCAAGAGGCAAACAGGTACACCAGTCGATTGTCATTCATCCGAGCGGCCCAAATGGCTGCAGCCAAGACGATCCCGATAAGTCCTTCAAAAAAGAGTAACCAACCAGCGTATTCCTCATGGCGCAGACGCCAACCTGAATAAGCTGCTAGTACGCCATCCGATAGCAGGTAGAGCGCTAAGCACACTGCCAATGCCGCAAAAGGCGAATACGATAGCGAAAAGGCTACAACAGCAAAAAGTACGGCAACCCCGCCCCTGAGCGCAAGTAGCCACCAGTGTTTGGCAAAAACGGACATCATGGTGCAAAAATCTTTACATGTTAGAAAGGATGAAGTGAAAGACCGCAACTTAAGCGAGATTGGCTCCCAAGGAAAAGCGTTCCGACAAAGGAACGGCTTGCACAGAGGTTGGCAAAGTTTTTCGCCCTCTAAGCACTGTAGGAGGGTATGGCATAATTAATGCGAAATGTACGGCAAAAAGTTGCTTTTGCCAAATACCAGCAGTTTCATGGGCCAATCTTAGGAACGCTTTGCTAGCTGAGAGCTATCGGACAAATTTTCGTTCAAAAACGGACGTGTTGGCCCGGTCGTCCGTTACGCTCAAGCGCAACACGTGCTCTCCTGCAGCAATGTGCTCGTCGAAGTAATGCGTCAAGCGTTTGTTTTTGGGGTCGTACTCGAAGAGCACCCATTTACCGTCCACTGTGGCGCGATAGCGCAGCCCTCGCGCCATGCCGCTGACGGGAAGGTTGTCCTTGATGGTAAAAGCCATAAATGGCTTTCCTCGCATGTTGGTAGCAAAGGCCAAAGGCTCAATTGTCGGAGGCACTGTGTCTACAGCAACGGTGTAGCGACCCAATTCGCGAATGCGGGCTTCCACGGCGCCATTCGTCCATTTCCCGCCGACGCTTTCAGGGCGTTTGCCGTCTAAGTAAAGAATGACAGCTTTCGACGCCAACGCAGGGGGCAGTTGTATAGGGCGCAGGCTAAGGGTACCGTAGCGGTGTAGCGGCGTGTCATCGCTGTGGATGTGATGTACGGGTGCCACAGAGCCAACGATGGGCGGGCTAACGGCATACTGGAAATACAGCGTTTCGTAAAGCGTGCCGTTAGGGAGGTCGAGGCTAAAATCGTCCATTTCGATGCGATGAGAGGCATCCCAGGGTATTTGTCGGTGGTAAGCCGGCGGAGCCATTGGCGAGATCTCAGCGCGTCGGACCCAAAAGCGCAGGCTTGAAGTGTTGCCCTTTGGGTCGGCTGCTTCAATAACGATGAGCGTGAGGCGGCCCTGATAGAGCGGTATAACGCCCGAGTTGTTGGTGCGCTCGTACATAGAAAGGCGGTCGCCTGGTAAGATGTAACACCGCTGGAACCACTCCCCACTGCGTTTACGGGCGGCGTAATCGGTATGTGCGTTCAGGTAGCGCGTTTCGTTAAAGTCCAACTCTTGAGCGCGCCAGGCAAACACCTGTTGCCCGTCGGCAAATAGTCGCAGCGAAAAAAGGCCGTTCTTGTTGTAAGGGTTACCGGTAGCGCGGTCAAACGCCTGCAGGGAAAACCCTACGCGCCAAGCTGGTAGAGCGATGGTGTCGCCGCCTTTTAGACCGTACACGCCATTTGCGCGCTGGACTGCAGGCAACACAAGGGTATTTACGGTTTCGCGTCGGTCGTTGAGGCAATAGGCTTTGACGGCCAGGAGCTCTGGTCTTTCACGATCGGGTATAGGCAGGTTGAACAACAGCGGATTGAGCGTTTTTTGGTCAGTTGTGCGCCGTATTTCAAAGTGTAAATGCGCACCTTCAGAACTGCCTGAATTGCCCATAAGGCCGATAAGTTCGCCTTTCTTTACCGGGAAAGCCTTCTCGCCTGGATAGAGGTCCACCTCAAATTGTTCTTTTCGATATTGTTCGCCCTTCACATAGCGAGCAATCTCCTCCTTGAACTGATGCAAGTGCCCATACACGGTGGTGTAGCCGTTGGGATGGCGGATGTACAGCGCACAGCCATAGCCGCCTGCTTGGACACGGATGCGGTGCACATAACCGCCCGCCGCAGCGTAAATCGGTTGGCCGATGTTACCGCTCAGGTCAATACCCGAATGGAAGTGGTTGGAGCGAAGTTCGCCAAAAGTGCCGGATAGGCGTACGCTCGGCGCATCCACAGGTAAGGAAAAATAGTTTTGAGGATACTCGGGCAGTTTTGAAGCGTCGTGTATCTCTCTCGGCACTGCCCGAAGCATGAGAAGGCAAAGCCCGACAGCAGCGAGAAGTCCGGCAGTTTTCCGCATAGGCTGTTTTTTAGGGCTAAAATAAAGGCTTGATACCAGAAAGCCTACAAGCACTCCATCAATACCGAAAATCTTTAGACTCTAGCGTCGTACACTCAACTTACCACCAGCAGCCTCCGTCCGGTGCCCGAATCAAGAGCGCCCTATTCCCGTATTGCGGGATTTACCTCAGCAGAAATGGCGCACAGTCGCCTTTCAAGTCCACAACACTAAGGGTACTCAAGACCAATGTACTGTTCCCTTGCTCAGCCCTTGGCCCAGTCTCTATAAGAGTACCTCTAAACCCTACCCGATCGCCGAATACCTCTTCGAAAGCCTTACAGCACACAGCAAATCTCGGCGCCAAACTCGCCGCCGACATCAGCGCTGCTGCCCATACCTTGTGCTACTCTTTAGCCGAGGAAGCAAAGCATTAACCTTCGCTACGTTTAGGAACTTCTCAGGCGCGCTAACTCTGAGGCTGCCAATCGCATCAAAAGGCTGAAAAAATCTCAAAAACGTTCAACAGCCTTTACCCTGCAAAAGACCTAAATCTTTGAAAGAGCGACTCTTAGAGGACTATCGGGCTGTTCTGGAATTGTTTAAAAAAAAATACTGCAAAAGATGGGCAAGGAAGAAAAAACCTTTTCTTTGCACGAGAAAAGATGGAAAATAGGTTGCAATTATAAATGCTTACCAACTCCGTAAACCTAAAATTAGTATTGCTTATTGCGAGCTACGCTTTTTCGCAGTCATCTCGCATTCAAAATCCTAACCCCGCCGCGGTCCTCTTCGAGAATATTTACGCTTTCAACCGCCTCTCCGACCAGATTTCGGCTCCGCCAAATGTTTTGGTATTGGGCAATTCTATCGAGGGGAACTCTAATGCCTTTATTGCTGATCCTCCTGCGACAACGGAGATAGGGCTTCAGGACGGCGGACGTATTCGGGTGCCCGGCTTAATGAGCGCCCATACCCCCGTCGCCTTTTCAGCCGTTCTACGGCCGGTTGCGCTTACGAGTAATGTTCGCTTCATCAATCAGCATCGTTACCGGGAAGGTCGCACACGGCATGTCGATGCGTAGTTTCACTAACATCCGAGATTTGGGCAACTCGAGTTTCGGCTTAAAGCGGGGCATTGACCTATGGCTACCGCCAAGACTTCGGTTCCGGTGATCTTCGCCTGCCGAACGAACTGCCAGCACATCAGTGCACCTCTACTTACTTACCTCACTGAGAGCGAATGGGAGCGAAAATCTTCTTAATTAGCAAAAACATGCTTTTTAAAATATGAAAAATAAAATTTTACTAGTAATATCTCTGGTTTTGCCAGCAGCCCTTTTTACCCAGTCGGCTACTCAAATACTCATTAAAGGTGCAAGAGTGTTTGACGGTAAGTCAACTGAGCTGACGAAACCGGTCAATGTTTTAGTTGAAGGAAATATCATTAAGCAAATTAGTTCCGATAACATTCAAACAAATCAGGATGCTCTAATCATCAATGGAAATGGCAAAACTTTAATGCCGGGCTTGATTGATGTGCACGTACATCTGGTCTTTGGCGCTATGACAATGGAAAATTTAATCCAACCGGATTTGTCAGAGGAACTCATCATAAAGAAGGCCGCCGAAAATGCCGAAAAAATGCTCTTGCGCGGTTTTACTGCGGTTAGAGATGTAGGTGGACCTATCTTTATGCTGAAAGCTCTGATTGATGCTGATAAAGTGAAGGGTCCGAGGGTTTAGCCTGCTGGTGCAGTAATCAGCCAGACTGGAGGTCACGGAGATTTTAGAACTCCAAATGAAAAGTCCAGAAGATTTTTCGGTCAGCCGTCACGTGCCGAACTGTACGGAGCAACTTTTATTGCCGATGGTAAAGATGAGGTAATAACTGCAGCCAGAGAAAATCTGAGATTTGGTGCCGCATTTATAAAGCTTATGGCCGGCGGCGGAACATCATCAGAATACGATCCTGTGGATGTGACGCAATACACTTTAGAGGAAATGAAGGCTGCTGTCAATGCAGCAGAATATTGGGACACTTACGTTACTGTGCATGCGTACACGCCGAGAGCAGTTAGGAGAGCTATTGAAGCCGGTGTCAAGTGTATTGAACATGGTCAAATGCTCGACGAAGAAACCTTGAAACTTATTAAAGAGAAAGATATTTGGTTGAGCTTGCAAACGCTTAGTGAAAGTACGCCCGATATGAGCACTTCGAGGTTAGAAAAGCGAAAGCCTGTCTTGGAGGGACAACCGAAAGTGTGGTCAATGGCCAAAGCTCTCGGACTAAAATTAGCCTGGGGTACAGATTTTCTCTTTGAACCGGAACTAAATGATGAGCAAAATAAATTTATTCTCCGGTTGACAGAATGGTTCACTCCTGCAGAAATACTCAAACTGATTACACACGATAATGCTCAGTTGCTTAATCTCTCCGGATTGAGAAGCCCATACAAAGGAGAATTAGGAGCTGACCTTACGCAAGCCAATTTTGGATAGTATGTAAACATGTCTGTGTTGCGATAGTGAATAAAAGTGCTTTCAATTTAAAATGCCCGTTCCCGGTTTTGATTTTCAACTTCTCCAGTTTGATGAACGCTACGATAGCGGC
>CALHAM010000044.1 GCA_937934275.1 uncultured Saprospiraceae bacterium
CGGGGAGTCGTGTCATCAAAACCCGCCCAGCCCTATCGTAGAAGGCCAAGACTCGTTAGCGCGCTGGATTTATTTTTGGGATTTCGGCGACGGCACGTTTAGCCGCGACAGCGCTCCCGAGCACACCTTTCGCCGGGGCAGTTACACGACCAAGACTGCCCTAAAGCCTATTTACAGCGACGACCACGACCCCGTAGGTTTTGCCGCTCAAAGCGTTGGCGTGAGCGGCACTACTGAAATACCCTCATACCCGCCCATTCTTCCTGCTGGCGCTAATGTAGCCCTCAACGTCAACTGGCCAGCGTCGCGCCCAGGCGGCTATTTGGTATTTGCCCTCACCTATCCTAAAATCACCGAGGCAGGTCAGCCGGCGCGCACAGTATATTTAGCCTTTCCTGAAAATGAGTTTCTCCTCGACACGATGCAGAGCGGACCAGCGCCTATGTTGGAGAGCGAAAGGTTAGAATGGGATGGGAAGCAGCACAAGGTTTACTCTTGGCGCTTCGAACAGCCTGACGCTACGCCGACGCCCAACGCGGAGAACTCGCTGTTCGTACACCTGAAAGTCCGCCAAGAGGTTGCCGATTTCTTTCCGACCGACACCAGCAGCATCTTGACGCACGTCTTGGCCATGATCCGGGTAGACGAGTCTACACCTTCGGGCAACAGCAACATTTTAGGCGCAGAAAAATGGGGCGGTAAAGCCGGCGGGGGCACTTCAGGGCAAGGCAGCGGCGTTCCGAACACCTCCCCTTGGAGCGGTGTAGAGATGACGTCGCGCACTATCGCGCTCAACTGGGCCTCAGACCCAAACTATATCGAAGTGCGCCCGCGCTATTTGCCCGCCGGAACAAAGGACGCAACCCTGACGTATACCATTGGCTTTTACAACGGAGGCTCGGCTACCGCCGACACCTTGCGCATCAATGCGCACATTGAGCGAGCACACCTCAACCCTACCATGCCCGCTGTTTTGTCGAGCCAACGCCCTAACAGCTGGCCTATGCTGACGACGGATGCCGTCGGAGCCGACCACGTCCTCCGCTGGGCACACAACGACGCCAACCTGCCTTCGCTGGGCCAAGCACAGGCCGTTGGCTTCAACACCGCTAACTGCTTTGGCGAGCTTCGATTCCAATTGACCACCCAAACCGGTTACACCTTTAAAGTAGGCGACAGCATCAGCGCCATCGCCCATTTGCGTATGGAGCGCAGCTACGTGAGCACCAATGCCGATGTGCTGCGCGTGCGCTCCCGCTGCTTACCCTCGCCGCGTTTTTGGGGCCTTAAGGTGTACTATCCTCTGCCTTACACCTCCGCTCCATGGGAACACCGCAGCGGCTATCAAATAGCCCTTACCGTCCGCAAGCCGCTGGGCAAAGTATGTGGCTTAGGAGATGACGCTGTATTTGCCCGCTCTTTGCCCAAAGAACGCTTCCCGCTCTTGTGGTGGCAAGGCGAGGTGGGCTACGGTCAAACCTCGCTCATTTATGGAGAGCAACAGGACTTCCGTGTGGGCCATGCCGACATCACCCCCATTCTGCTGCGCTTCATTGCCCGTCGCCCTCAGTGGCGCGTGGGGGCCACCTACTTCCCGCGCAGCATCGGCCTGTCTGCAGGCTATACGGCCTCAGTACTGCTGCACGGGCAAAAAAACGGAAATGTTATCTCATGGAGCGGCTCACCGGTGGTTGACCGCATAGACCACTCCCTGTTCGTATCGCTCGACCTGCTCAACCTCATCGGCCGTCCAGGGCTTTCCTTCGGCGTGGGCTGGCGCTGGCGCAATACGGCGCTGGCTACTACCGCAGGCGAATGGTATCAGCATCCGTTTACGTATGCCCACTACACGTTTTGAGGATCGGATACTCGCACAGAAGTTGAAGAACTGTTTAAAAACTCCGCCGGTGTTTTGAAGCCCAGTAGCGGTAAGGGAGGTGCGCCTCTGCGCACAACTGCACCGGGGGCTATCGACGCAGCCAACCATAACCAACCCCTGTACCTCAGTGGCTGCAAAACGGAGCAATCACGGTATCTTGACAATGTTGCCCACTTTGCGCACCCGAACCTCTAAGCGGTTGTTCATTTCGTGCTCAGCATCGGTACAGGACACCCCCCGAGCACAATGGTTGCGAGGCTGTGTGTCGCCTTTACCTGTGGCTTGAATGCGTTCAGCAGCGATGCCCCTGTAGGTCAAGTAGGCTCTGGCGTTTTTAGCCCGCTCTTCTGAAAGCGCCAAATTCGCTTTAGCATCGCCTCGAGCATCGGTATGGAGCATAAGTTCGATTTCCATCTCTGGGTAGCGCTGCATGAGCTCTACAACGGCGTCTAAGTGTTGGACGAAACTTCGATTGAGCGAGGCACTGCCGGGTTCAAATTTGATCATGTCCATCGTGATGATATAGCCGTCTTGTAAGGGCCTAGCCAACTGAGCTTCGACTTTAGCAGCGTCGGCAGTGGTAGCGGCCGCAGTCATTTCTACGGGGTCGAGGCGTATAATATTGTCAACTGACTTACCTCGAATCGCCTCGGTAGTAATGAACTTTGGTTTGAAACCGTCGCGTTTGACGTGCAGCAGGTATTCGCCTTCCAAGGGTAGGCAAATATTGTACTCACCGTTGAGGTCAGAATGAGCGACCACTTGCCGATTACTTTCTTTGTGCGTAAAGAGCAGGACAGCATTCGGGATGCGTGTGTTAAACCGCTCAGTCGAAACGATGCCCGTCATGCGGTGGCAGATGGCCTCTTCAAAGAGGGCGACAACGATTTCGCCGCTTTTGTCCGGCTCCATGGTGTACAAGCGCTCCGTAGTTTGATAGCCGTCGAAGCTGGCTAAAATGAGGTAACTTCGATACCAGGTAAAATCGGTATAGACCTTACCCTCCGTATTAGCCACGAAGTCGGGAGCGCCGAGGGCTTCAGCATCTTTGCGCACAATGCGCAGGCTTAGGGCGTTGGGCGCATCTGGGGTGGGTGCCAGTTCGGTGTAGTAGAAATCGTTTCGGCGCGACACAAAGCCATCGTCGGAAGATTGCAAGATGCGCACTTCTGCTTTGGGAATGGGTTGGTTGGTCCGGCCATCTATCACTCTGATGGCAACGCGGTTGGCCTGCGGCTTCTCAATGTTTTCTATGCCGGTCTCTACCCAGAAGGAGTAGATGTCGGCATCGCCAAAACCACCCTCGCGACGGCTAGAGAAGAAGCCTCGCGTACCGTCTTCGTTAATGATCATGGCGAAGTCGTCCTCCTTGGAGTTGAACGGCTCGTTGAGGTTGAGTGGGCCTTCGTCCAATTGGTCTAGGTTGATCGAGAAGATGTCTAGCCCACCCAATCCTGGGTGCCCATCGGAAGCAAAGAGAAGGGTTTTAGCGCCAAAAGTAATGAAAGGGAAAAGCTCATTTTTTTCGGTATTCACCTTGGGGCCGAGGTTTTCAGGCTTCGACCAGCTACCGTCGGGCTGGCGTCGGCACACGTAGAGGTCGAAGCCACCATAGCCCTCCGGCATATCGGAAGCAAAGTAAAGGTGTTGCCCGTCGACACTCAGACTGGGATGCATGCAACTGTAATCGTCGCTGTTAAAGGGCAGCTCCTGGATGTCTTCCCAGTCGTATTTCCCTCGGCGGGCCTGGTAAATCTTCATGCGCACACGGCCGTCAGCACCCGCCTTTTGAACCCCTCTATAGTTATTGTTGCGGGAGAAGAGGACTACTTTGCCTTTGCGTGCAAACGTTACTTGGCCCTCGTTGAGGTTAGAATTGAGCTCGTCAGAGAAGGATAGACGCGGCGGCATCGGTTCTTCATTGCCGTCCAAAGGCACAACGTATAAATCGAAGTTCAAGCGGTTCTTGTAATTGGCTGAACTTTTGCCTATGCGCGCGCTGTTGGAAACAAAGACGAGTTGCTGGTCTAAGTAAGCAGAGGGATATTCGGCGCCTGGCCCGCAAATGGCCGCTGCTTGTCGCACAATGGGTTCGCGTCCATTCGTACTCTTTTCGCGAAATCGGTCTTTAGACTTGCTTTTGGCCGACTGTTGGGCAACCCCAGAAGGCGTTATACCCACGAAAGCGAGAGCAAACAAGGGAAAAAATAAACGCAAACAAATACGCATAGGACAAGTGCTGCTTTTGTTGAGTGCAGCCCGCAAACGCCAATACTTGCGAAAAATTGCTTTAAAAACCCAACCCCGAGTCGATAACAGTCCCCTCTGGCGGATTGAACCACCAACGGACCACCGCCTCTAAGGTGCCATGGCTCAAGCGATGCAGGCGCGTCAGACCAATATCATAAGATAAGCATAAAAACAGGTTCTTCGTAGCCTGAAGGCCGGCGAGCACATCCACACTTTCGCCGTAACGATCACCGCCGCCGCGATACGTTAGCCCGCCGTAAAACTTACGTTTTAGCCCCGACATAACATTTACTTCGGCGCTAAATGGTGCATTGGGCACATAGCGCAGCAGTAGCTGCGGCACGATCTCTAAGTCGTCGTTAGGCCTCAAGGTTAAGCCTCCCATAGCATTGAAATGACGCTCTTCACGCGAGACGTCAGGGCCAAATTCAGAAAAATCGATGTTGTTTTGTAAAAAACGCGGCACAGAGGCGCCGACATACCATCCGCTTTCATTGTTGGCATAGTAGAGGCCAAAGCCAAAGTTAACTAGCCATTTGGAGCGTATGCCCGTGGGTATGGAGACGTCAATGGTCGGTGGCGTTGCGCTGTAGAGGCGCTCATCGCCCCAATTCTGCCAGAAGTTACGCACGCTAGGCTGTAGGCCGATGCCTAAATGGCCGCGTCGCATGGGGATGCGATAACAATACACCAAATCCACCGTGAAGGAGCGCGTAATGCCGATGCTGAAGCGCGAAAGATTGCCCCCGATACCGAGGCGCTCGTTGAGGAGCGGTTGGTTGTACGAAAGCACTTGGCTGTTAGGCGCACCATCGATGCCTAACCATTGCCCTCGATAGATAGCCGTTAGCGTCGGCGAGACGAAGCTGCCTGCATACCCTGGGTTGTAGACCAACTTGTTAAACATGAATTGAGTATACTGTGGCTCTTGTTGAGCACACAAGGATAGCGCCCCACATAGGGCAAGGATACACCCCAGCGTTCGCGTCAGCAAAGAATCGGTTTGGGCTAAGAAAACCATGGGCAAGGGGAAAAAGCGTTTGAATATACTCCGATGTGCAAAGGTAAGCATTTGCTTGGCTCGCCCCAAAAGACGCTTCAAAGCCTGCCGAGCGTTGCGCTTCGGTCATTAGCCAGCATAGAAAGGGTTGGCTATTTTTGCCCGGACTAATTCCATACCTATATAGCGGTGAGTTTTTCTTCCTCTTTTTCAAAGAAATGGTGGTTTTACGCCTTGCCCGTTGCTGCGCTGTTGGGGTGGCTTGGCATGCGCGACCAGCCAGACCCTCTATGGATACAGGCCGGAGAGATTGCTCGACAACGCTACCCGTTGCTGCAAGATGTACCTGACTCGCTGCAGCAGTTGTTCTGTCAATGGCACAAACGGCCCTATCGCTCAGGCGACTCTACAGCCCTACGCATCATCAGCCAGCCATCGCTGTCTATGATCGCATGGCAGACTTTCGGCGACTTGTGCCGCTTCGCCATGCGACACAAAAACGTTGTGGTCATGGGCGTTACGGGGGTTGGTTCTACGAAACAGGCTAAGCATCTGGCGCGCTTGCTCACCGGACGCTCAGACAACATCCTAACCATCGAATGCGCACCACAGTTCGACCTGACCCTTCATCAAAAGTACATCGGGCACGAAGAAGGAGGGCAATTCCAACCCGGCCTCTTACTCCAGTTCTGGGAGCAGT
Organism: uncultured Saprospiraceae bacterium; assembly: GCA_937934275.1. Lineage (GTDB taxonomy): Bacteria > Bacteroidota > Bacteroidia > Chitinophagales > Saprospiraceae > M3007. The sequence goes on from CALHAM010000044.1 coordinate 5,830, forward strand.
GCCTACGCCATCCGCGCCAACATTTTGCCCTCGTAATAGACAACTTTGATAAAATTAACCCAGAAACTTTCTGGGGGCCAGCTCTATGGGAAGCGCTGAGCAATACCTCAAAACGCGAAGCCTACTTCGGCACTTACCGCATCGTTGTGCCCGAAAATTGCTATTTTATTTCCGTAACTCACTATGGACCAGGCGGAGCCGTAGAGTTCAGCGGTGAGCACTTCAAACGACTTGGACGACCATATTTGCTCAAACCCAACCCTTGTGAACTGCGGGAAATGCTTTACCGAAAGTGGGCCAACAGTGCGGATACCGCCCGCGCCGCTTTCGTACGCGACCCCGCCCGAATGCAGGCCCATATCTTCTATTTTTTAAAGGCCAATCAACTCCTTGCTAAACGCTATGGTGAAGGCTATCAACTCGGCCAGGGAACCGCTGTACGCGAGCACTTCTTAGAAAGCGAACGCGACGAACTGATGCACTTCTTCTTAGGGCATGTGGCAGCATTTACTCTGCCCAATTCACTAATAGAGAGCGATTTTAACACCATCAACTACACCCTCCGAACAGGAGGTCTAGCTCAGCATTCTAGCTTCTTCGACCGCCTTTATCAAATCCTGCACGACACCGGATACTTGGTAGAGATTACCATGGTCGTTGCGACTGCGTCGCTCACCTTCCTCATCGGTTGGTGGGTCTTTAAGCGCCGCGAGCGCCTCATCCGTCTCTACGGCGAGCAAGCTCAGGAAGTCTTTAATAGTTTCGAGCACCAACTCATCAGCGCCGACACCGCCGCCAAGCAATTAGAAGACATTAAAAGCCAGGTAGACGACCTCGTACGCCGTCGCAGGCTCAACTACACGGAAGGATTATACCTGTTGTCTTTTATCGAAGACAAGGCCAAGCGCGTAGAATTTGCCCGAAACGTCAGCCAAAATTTCATCGAACTTTTTAACGCCTTCATGGAAGACAACATCCTAACGCGTAGCGAATACCTCAAACTCAGGCAGTTCCTCCAAATGGTACGCCATAAAATACCTTTAGACACCTACGAACAATTTCACCAAAAGGTGGAAGAGGCTTATGCCAGAAAGACCTCCGAGTCCTAAAATAACCTCAAGGAAAAAAGCCGCTTTCGAGGGTAGAAAGCGGCTAAGGCAGCGCAGGGCTACAAATGTATCTTATACTTCTAGCGCTGCTTTCTCGGTCAAAGCCCCGAGATGTGGCAAACAGCATCTCTCAGTAATGGGCAGCAACAAACAGCAAGGCTATATCGAGGTGGTATCTACAATGCCTGCGCCTGAAGAGCAACAAGATAAGGAAACAGCACTGGAAAGGGAGTAACACTTCTTCATGAGACGGGTTAAGATTAGTGGTTAGAATAAGGTAAAAGTGTACGCATCAACGCAAAACTCCACTGACAAAAACGCCTTTTTTGTTACTCGCCTTTAAAGCGCCTATTCCTGCGAAAATAGGCCTAAACCTTTGCGAGTCAATATTAGAAAAATAAAAAATAACTGAAATATGTTACTTCTCTCCCGCGAAATTCTCCATGGTTTATTTCTGTTCCAGAGCTTCTAAAGCCATTTCCCACAAATCCTCGTAAGGAATAATCTCAATTTCGTGGGTCTGGTTGGCTAATTGCAGAGGCACTGCACGCAGACCTTCTAAAAGGCGAGCACTCCTTTCAGACACGCAAGTGCGCTCGAACTGCCCTAAAGGTATCTGCAGTAGCATTTTGATAAAGTAGTAGCTGCGCTTTGTATTGTCTCCGCGCAGATGTCGGTAACAGTATTGCTCAGTGCTTTCCACTTCGTCTAAGAGTTTACCGTATTGCTTGTCTTGAATAAGCATGAGCCATTTAATGATAATAATGGCGATGTTGACGCCGCTGCGATCTTTATTAAAAATGGAAAACTCGTTGATGAACTTGGCCAATCTAAACTTAGTCTTCGGCGATTGCTTCACTCGACCTGAGCGGTATAAGAAGTATAGATAAGCCTCATAGATACGCCAGATTTCCACGACATTCTCAGGCAGGAACTCAAAACGGGCATGCGTTAGGGTATCGGAAAGCAATTTTGCCGCCTCTTCGTAGTGGCGCGTATGGAAGAGCAAGTGCAGATACAGTTCGCGGTATTTAAACCAGTTGAACGTACCTTCCTGCATGAGACGGATGCAATGGCGCGCTGCTTCTTTTCCGGCTTCAAACTGGCGCAAATGGATGTTGCAAATCAGCTGTTGGTAATAAAAGATTTGCAGCGGCACACGCGCCTCGTAAGGGCGCTGCTGAAAAAATGCAATGGCTTGGTTGCAATAGTTCAACGCCTCCTGATAATGATTTTGGGCGGTGTAGTAAGTAAGGCCGATGAGATAGCCGTACATATGGAGCTTGTAGGTAGCATATTGCTCCATATAAGGGCGGATGCGCTCGAGGTACTCTTTAGCCAATTCGACAATTTCGGGCTGAGCCGAACGGTTATTAACCATGCGCACCACTAAGAGGGTGTAAAGCTCTTCGGCCAACGCTTCAGCATCGTATATCTTCCGAAAGCGCTCAAATTGCTGCGAGGCTTCTTCAAACTTTTTGGGGTTGCTCTCGCGCAAGCCGTATTGGATGCGCAAGTACGAGGCGATGTCCATGCATAGCAAAGTAAAGTCGAAGTGCTCTGCTGTGCGCAGCAGCCTTTGCGCCAGCATCAAGGCAACGGTGTTGGCATTTTGGCCCGTTAAGAAGCGCACGATAACCCACTGTTTGTGGCACTCATAGTAGGCTTTTTGATAGTCGGAGTATTCCTCCTGTTGAGTATTGATCTGAAAGACATACTCCAAAAGCCGGTCGCGCAGCGTGGACTTGAGCTTGCGATAGCTCGAGGAGGCCCCTTGACCTTTGTACAAATCATCAGCGGCTTCTTCGTCAGAGTGGTAAACTCCTTTGGCAATACCCTCGTATAGAGCCAATAGTTTAGAGTACTTGGCTCCCTTCAATTCTCGGAGCGGCTGCACGTTGTGCTGGGCCAGCAATAAAATTAATTCTCTGAGATCTTGCATACGGGTAAACGTTAGGCGGATAAAGTGGAGCCGGTCTCAGGGAAAACAGATTGAAAGGCGCTTCCCGCGACAGACAAAAGGAGAAACGCCCCGTGGACGATAAAGGGAGGCACTTACTAAAAGTGCTCTAAATCAAAAAAGATTTGTGGGAGGGCAAGGGAGATTGCGCGAAAATGTGCAGAAAAGGCGCCAGAGTTATCTCGAAGAATGCAGCAGATGAGGTGTGCTAGCCTTGCCCGTGATTAAAATTTTCGTGTAAAGGTACGCCTTGTGCAAAAAGATGACAAAAGATAGTGCGAAAAAAAATCATTCCATTTTAAAATCTGGAAATGCCTACAAAGTTTATTTGCGATGATTCATTTATTTCTCTTGGAGATGATCCAGAAATCCCCATTTTATAATGCTTCTATTATACGCAAATTGGGCACCCGCGTAACCACTAGCACTCGAAAAACTTAGGCAAAGTCGGTTACCCGACACTTTTCCTCGGTCTAGGGAATTGAAGAAAAAAGCCGCTTTAATGCGCTCGCCAACGCAAAGAGCGGCGGTACTGAACATCCTTAAGTCTTTTGCGGCTTTTTGCGTGCTGCCGGGAAGAGGATGTTGTTCAAAATGAGGCGATAGCCCGGCGAATTGGGGTGCAGGGCTAGGTCGGTGGGTGGGTCACCTACGTAATGGCGGTAGTCTTCGGGGTCATGGCCACCGTAGAACGTGAAAAAACCACGGCCGTAAGTGCCGTGAATGTAACGTGCCTCATTAGCCGCTTTGTTTTCACCCATGATGAGCACGTGCGGTTTTATGGTATTTTTGAGGAAGGCCGTGCTCTGGCCCATAAACCCTTTTATCGTTCGCGTATGATTTTGCGTTAGCATAGTGGGGATGGGGTCCCATTTGGCCGAAAAGTCAAAAAGCGTGAAATAATCTTGTTCAGGGTTGACATTTCGGCCAAAATTGTTGTCGATTGTGGAGTGCTCATAAGTGAGCGGGTCGCGCACCAGTTGGAAGTTGTAGAACGCAAGTGTTTTGGAAAAGTCCAGCTTCTGTTGGGCATTAGGGTCAGCTGGGTCGCCATCGTACATCTCGGCGCAGATGTCTACGCCTTCGGCAGCTAGGGCGATGTCATAGGTATCCGTAGCCGAGCACATGGCGAACATAAAACCTCCTCCGGCGACGTATTCAGCGATTTTTTTAGCCACCGCCAATTTGAGTTGACTGACTTTGGCAAAGCCGTTTTCGCGAGCCAGGCTTTCCATATGGCGCACATGCTCGCGGTACCAGGGTTGGTTGCTGTGGCTAGCGAAAAATTTCCCATACTGCCCGGTGAAATCCTCGTGGTGCAAATGCAGCCAATCGTAAAGCGGCAATTTATCGCGCAACACCTCGTTGTCGTAGACGACATCGTAGGGTATTTCAGCATAGGTAAGCACGAGAGTAACCGCATCGTCCCAGGGCTGGATGGTCTCGCCGCGTTCGTTTTTGTCGGGCGAATAGACAGCAATGCGCGGTGCCTTTTCCAACTTGATAACGTCCATGTTGACCTCAGGGTTCAAGATGCTCTCCTGTATGGCTGCAAACTGAGCATCGGCTATGATTTCGTAGCTGACACCGCGAATTTTACACTCGCGTTCAAACACACTCGTATAAGGGAAGGCAAAGCTACCGCCCCGATAGTTGAGCAGCCAATAGGCTTCCACGCCATTCGACAGTACCCAATAGGTGATACCGTAGGCCTTGAGGTGATTCCTCTGGCTACTTTCATCCATGGGCAGAAGAATATAGGCAGCTCGAACCTGGGTAAATGCAACCCATAAGAACATAAACAACAAAACGATACGCCGAAACGTCATGGGAAACCTTCTTTAGAAAAACTATACACTGAATAAAAATGAAACGAGCGACAGCCCAAAAAGATTTTGCCGCAAACCTACGGTAGCTTGTCCTAATCCGTCTTAGCCCTAAGAAGAGGCCGAGGCTCGAGGCATTGCCGTTCTGGCGCTTAGTTCTTGAGGCGCCACGGGCCATTGAAGAAGTACGACACCGTCAGGCCAGCGGTATAGTACCAGTCCTTGCGTTTCGGATTGCCGTTCAGGCTGACGCCGTCTAAAAGGTCAGTGGGTGCAGGGCGAGCGCAAGCTTCTGCGCTGACGGCCACAAAGTCGGAGGCGATTAGGCGTAATCCTAAGCCAAAAGGAAATACGGTGTTGGTCTGGCGCGCTTGTCCGCCCTCGGGGATAGGCTCTCGCTCGAACAGGGGGCGATCTGCTGCTGGGCCGTAATAGGTCACTTTAGGATTGTGCAGCGCTACGCCCGCTCCCACAAAAACGTAAGGAGTAAAATAATAGGTTCGAGTTTTTTTGGGCGGATCGTAGGAAATGTTGATGATGGAAATCTCCACAAGGCCTGAAAACTCCAAGATATTGTTCGTAAAGCGAAAACTCCGCCTCGCATTGGGAGAGTAGTGCCGATCGTCGCCGCTAAGCCGTATGTATTGGATGTTGCCGCGCATCTGGAAGGTGGGGGTCCAGTGATAGCGCGCGTACAGGCTGCTGCTCCATCGCGTGTTGGCAACACTGATGTGATCAGGCGCTAAGTCACCAGAATAGTTCGACAGATGCAGCCCTACTCCGCCCTCCCAGAAGCGCGGAATACGCCTCCCCTGCACTTGGGCGACGAGCACTTCCGATAATAAGAGTAGAGCAAGCGTGCTCGGTAGAAGAATTCTTCGTGTGTACATAACTCAATTCAAGGTGGTTCTAAAAAAATAGGGTCGAGTGACGAGGCTAAGGTAGGCGATTTTTACCGTTGGATACAGCCCTTTCCTCACGGCGATTTAGAACCAGCAAAAAGTTGTGGAATTTCATGAGCAGAAACGCCGTTAAGGCGAAGAATGCCCGGGCACATTCGCACGGGGAAGAGCATTTATTCCACCTTAAGCCTAACCGCCCGCACAGCGCGCTGCGTTTGTATAAGTACGGTGTACAGCCCTGGCGACAGGTATGCATAGGAGAACAGGCGCTGCCACGGACTCTCTGTCACTTCAATCTTATGGTAATCGAGCAGGCGCCCGTCAGTGCTCAACAGTGTGTACAAGACCTCGCCTCGGAGATTGCCACTTAACGCAAGAAGGAAAGTACCCGCATTGGGGTTAGGAGAAAGACCAATCAAAAAGCTGCTCTCTTGGGCCTCCCGGACACCGACGACACCCAGAGTTTGTCGAGTAGTATCGGCGCCGCAAGCGGTGCGAGCAACGAGCGTTACCACATATTGCCCGCTGACAGGGTACGTATGCGTTGGA
>CALHAM010000045.1 GCA_937934275.1 uncultured Saprospiraceae bacterium
ATGTATGGCGGCATGCATTGGATTGACCTGGAACGCCCAAACCGTACTCGCGCCGTACGACACCACCAAAAAGGAGTTTTCGACCTCAAGTACGACCCGCCCTGGGTGCTATCCGCTGGCGGCGATGGACTGCTCACGCGCTGGGATTCCGAAAGTGGGCGCTCTTTCGAAAGCTTGCACCTAACTAACCGCTCTTTGCGCGCTTTGGCCTTAGCTCCTCAGCGCCGCGAAATAGCCGTAGGGGCCAGTGATGCCAACATTTACCTGCTGGACGGCGACACCCTAGCCATTCGGCATACGCTACGCGGCGCGCATATTCCCTCTGTTTTTACCGTCGCCTATTCACCCGACGAGCAATACCTGCTGAGCGGAGGACGCGACGCCATGCTGCGCGTGTGGTCCTTAGACAGCGACTCGCCTGCTTTAGTCAGTAGCCAGCCTGCCCATTGGTTTACCATCAACCACATCTTCTGGTCGCCCGATGGGCGCTATTTCGCCACTGCTAGCCGCGACAAGACGGTCAAGATCTGGGAGGGCACGACTTTTCAACTTCTGCGCGTTCTCGATCCTGTGCGCGACGGCGGACACCTCAACTCCGTCAATCGCTTGCTGTGGCTGCCCCAGGCGCTTATTTCAGCCAGCGACGACAGAACGATAAAAATTTGGCATTGGCCTCTGTAGCCTCTTCTATTCTCGCCATCAGCGAATATCTACCCGATCAATCTCCTCCAAGGTGTCGGGGTTAACGACCCGCATGCGGATGTGCGGTCCATCTATGTCGAATAAGCACAAGGCATTCTGAACGGAGAATCCCTCGACCCAGGCGGACCAAGGCGTTGGCTCTTGGCCGTAAAAGGGTGCGCCGGCAGCGCCGTTGATGATTTGCCACAAAGGGCGCCGCAGGGTTAGGCGCGGCTTATCCCATTTTTCAGGATAGCGCGGCATGGCCTCCTCGATGCGCATGCGGTTATAGTTGTGCTCGTCGCCGCAGAGGAAGCCCACTACTTTAGAAGACTGGTTGGCACATAAGTCGAGGAGCTCGTCTCGGCGCTCGATAATTCCCTTTTCGACAGGTTTGCCAGCAATGTACGGCCGATGCTCGTTGTTGCCCCCATACCACATGCAGTCTCGAACATGACCGCCATTGGGAAAAGGTGGCGTGTGCACAGTGATGAAGATGTGGTCTAAAGTGCTGTCGGCTTCCATATCGGCCAGGATGGCCTTAAGCCAGCGCATTTGTTCATCCATCAAGTAACCGTGTAGGTTGCCACCTATGTAGCGGGTTCGACTAAGCAAGGGGGCATACCAATAGTCGGAGTTAAGGACAACCACGGCAGTGTTTCCGTACCGGTAGTGATAGACATTTTCCCTGTAAGAGGGGAAGTCGCCGCGGCGATAAGGATCGGGGTCGTATAGAGAGCCATCCTCGCTTTGCGGTCCGTTGAGCTCATGGACGAAGACCTCGGCAAAAATGGCTTCCGCCGAATGGGTATCGTAGGGAAATCCGTCGGCCACAATCCAGCGCAGAGAATCGGAATACCAGCCGAGTGACTCATGGTTACCCATGCCTACATAGAACGGAAGATAATGCCAGAAAGGCTCTACGGCATGTATCCAATTGACCAATTGCAAGCGCATTTCGTCAGGCTCACTCACATAGCCGTTCACCAAATCACCCGTAAACTGGACGAAGACAGCATTCTCTTTGGCGGATAAAGCCCCAATGCGGGCCATGATTTGAGCATTGGTCCCGTAAATGTCGCGCTCTCCGCCTCCGTAGCCACTGCGCGAGTCACTGGCGTAGGCGAACGTGAAAGGTGTGCGGGCGCCGGGCGGCGGCGGTGTTCGAAAATGAAAGCGCAGATGTGCGCTATCACAGCTCACAGTGTAGCCGTATTCCGTCTCTGGCACTAGGTTAGTCAGCACGACCTCATGGCGCAGATGGCGCGTTCGGCTGAAAAAAGTATCCTCTGCGTGGTCGGTTTTAATGGTGGTGAACACTGGTTCAGAGGTTTCGTACCAAATCACGGCCTGGTTGTGCTTCAGCCGTGAAACAAACGGCCCGCGCAGGATGGTTGGACGCGGCTCGAAGCCCCGTTCTGTGTAGGCAAAGGCTTGCTTTCCTTCATAGATAATTAGGCCCTTGGCATCTGTCAGGCGATAGCCCAAAACGCCAAAACCTCTTTTCAGGGCGCCGATGTGGTCATAGCCTTTTTCTAAATGTTTTTTTAGAGGTAGAAAGGCTTCGCCCGTGCTCGAGTCGATGTTTGTCTCGAAGCGGAGTACAGCCGTTGGGTAGCGGTGTTGGTGATATGGGATAAGACCGTAAGTCAGGCGGCCCTTTCGCAAGTGTTGAGCGGAAAAGATAAATCTCAACCCCTCCATATCGCCGCGCACAGTAGGCGTTACATTGCTTAAAGTATATGTGGCCTCTTTACGCCGAAGCCTTATTGAGGGGTGGTTAGGGCTTGTGCTCACAAGTGTGCCGTCGGCATCTATGCGCAGCGGCCCATATGCAGCAGGTACGGCGGATGGCTGCGCAAACGAAAGCGAGCCGATGAAAGCGATTGGAAGGAGGAAAAGCGCTTTTCTCATAGATGATATGGTCGTAAAAAAAGTAGAGCGGTACCTTAAATATCGGCTGGCGTAGCCTTGCCGTGGCTGGTTTTGGTTGAAAAGGCTGCTTAGGAAGGCCCCACCCGACAGCGTCAGGGAGAGCGAAAAACTGCCAAGGAGCGTGAGTGATTAGTGTAGTGGTATGCACATTCAAACAGCAAAGGTGAGGCTTTTAGCGTCGCCTACTAACTGCGTGCAGAACAAGTCGGGTTTAAGGGTCAGTATCCCTGGGCTGCGTCGTCGCCTCGGTTGTCGGCCACAGCGCGCAGGCGGCCGTCGGGTTGGCGGAGGATAGCCTCTACCCTACCGATGGCTCCACGCTGCCGAAGATTGTGTCCCATGGCCCGCAATTTTTCCAAAACGTCTTCTGAAAAGGCGCCTTCTTCGTAAAAGAGAACGTCCGGCTCCCATTGGTGGTGGAAGCGCTTGCTGTGAATCGCCTCGCGCAACGGCAGATCGAACTCATACACATTCAACAACACTTGAAAAACCGAAGTGGGTATCGTGGTACCACCTGGCGTACCGACCACGAGGCTGAGTGTCCCGTTGCGCAAGACAATTGTAGGCGTCATGCTGCTCAGTGGGCGTTTGCCCGGTGCAATAGCATTGGCTTTTCCTCCTATTGCGCCGTACAGGTTAGGCACTCCCGGCTTAGCACTGAAGTCGTCCATTTCATTATTCAAAATAAAGCCCGCCCCCGCTACCACCACTCGACTGCCATAAGCATCGTTAAGGGTTGTAGTAACGGCCACGGCGTTTCCCTCTGCATCCACAATGCTTAGGTGAGTGGTTTCTTCGGATACACCATTGCGAAAAACACCAGGCTTGATGGCCTGGCTCGGGGTGGCCCTATTGGGGTTGAAATCGGTCATGCGAGTGCGCAAATAGCGTTCGCTTAGCAAGCTATCTACAGGCACAGGCCAGAAGTCGGGATCTGCCATGTGACGCGAGCGGTCAGCATAGGCGCGGCGCTCTACTTCTACCATGCGATGGACGGCCGATGCAGAATGAAAACCTTCGGCTTTTAGGTCCGCATTGCCCAGCATCATCAGCATTTGCGCCAACAAAAGGCCACCACTACTCGGCGGCGGCATCGTGATAATGCGCAGCCCGCGCCAGTGAAAAACTAACGGCTTGCGCCAAACGCTCCGGTATCGGCGCAGGTCCTCCTGTGTTATCAAGCCACCTTGTCGCTTCATCTCTGCCTCTATACGAGCTGCTGTAGGTCCTTCGTAGAAACCCGCTCGCCCTCTTTGAGCAATGAGGCGCAGCGTTTTGGCCAATTCTTTTTGCACGAGCCGATCGCCGGCTTTCCATGGAGTGGGTTTGACGAAGGCTGTTGCTCGGCGATTGTTTCGCCTGAAGTTATCCTGCTCTCGGTTGAGAAGTTCGGCCTCTCGCTCTGTGATGAGGAAGCCCTCGTGGGCCAGCCGAACAGCAGGATCTACTAAGGAAGCCCACCCTAAGCGGCCATAACGGCGATGAGCCTCCCACATACCGTCCACCGAGCCGGGAACTCCGCAGGCCAAAGCGCCGAAGCGACTCTTCTCGATGAGCACATTGCCGGCCGAGTCCTGATACATGCGCTCGTGAGCCGCCGCAGGTGCCTTCTCTCGATAATCTAAAGCAGCAATTTCACCAGAGGATGAGCGATAATACACCATAAACCCTCCACCACCTATGTTGCCGGCCTGCGGATAGACGACTGCCAGAGCGAATTGTACGGCAATGGCAGCATCGACGGCATTGCCGCCTTTTCTCAACACCTCTATGCCGACACGCGTAGCCAACGGGTGCGCCGAAACGACCGCTGCCGAGTCAGCAATAACCTCTTTTTCAATAGAATAAAGAGAGGCAGTACTGGTCTGAGCGGGTGCCGTACAGGCGTAGAACAGCCCTCCAATGAGGGCAAGGCTTAAGACCTTTTGAAGAAGAGATGATGTTCGCATGGCCAATCGCTTTTGTGCGGCAATGTTACAACTTGCGAACGGCTTCGAAAGGGTTCCTACCCAACGGCACTTAAAGGAGAACTGCTCAAGGTAAAGGTAACAGTGAGATGCGGAGGTCCTCCCATCACGAAAAAAGCCCGGCTCACAATCGGCTCTACCTCTTGAACCGCCCGAACGCTCATGTGTTATTTCCATTGGTTTTAAACGCTAAAGCCGCCATTGTTAGATGGCGTAAAAATGTGAACTTTGTCGGCGCAATTTTTATTCAAATCATGTTCTAATTATGCAACCCAAACACGAGCACAGCTCAGCGGTAGTTTCGCTGGAAGAGCAGTTCCAACAAAAAATAGACAACGAAATTCGCATTGAGCCTAAGGACTGGATGCCCGAGGCGTATCGGAAGACACTCATTCGGCAAATTAGTCAGCATGCCCATAGCGAAGTGGTGGGCATGTTGCCGGAAGGGAACTGGATCACTCGCGCTCCATCGCTTAAGCGCAAAGCCATTTTGCTGGCTAAAATTCAAGATGAGGCCGGCCACGGGCTTTATCTGTATTCAGCGGCCGAAACGCTCGGTATCTCTCGCGATGAGATGATTGAGGAGTTGCACAGCGGTAAAGCCAAGTACTCATCTATTTTCAATTACCCTACCTTGACATGGGCCGACATCGGCGCCATAGGTTGGCTGGTGGACGGCGCAGCTATTTTGAATCAGATCCCTCTTTGCCGTTGTTCCTATGGGCCTTACGCCCGGGCTATGGTGCGCATTTGTAAAGAGGAAAGTTTTCACCAGCGGCAAGGCTTTGATATTTTGTACACTTTAGTACAAGGCTCACCCGAGCAGCGCGCCATGGCTCAGGACGCCATCAATCGCTGGTATTGGCCCGCAGTCATGATGTTTGGCCCTTCGGATAGCGAATCTGTGCATTCGGCTCAAAGTATGCGATGGAAAATCAAGCGCTTTAGCAACGATGAGCTGCGTCAGCGCTTTATTGACATGATCGCCGAGCAAGTTAAAGTGTTGGGTCTGACCCTGCCCGATCCCGAATTGAAGTGGAATCCCGAACGCGGCCATTATGACCACGGGCCGATTAACTGGGCAGAATTTTGGAACGTCGTCAACGGCAACGGCCCTTGCAACCGCGAGCGTTTGCGCGCCCGGCGCGAAGCTTGGGAAAAGGGCGCCTGGGTGCGCGAGGCTGCCATTGCTTATGCGGAGAAAAAAGCCCGGCGCGCCGCTGCCCAATCGGCGCACGAGACGCAGGCAGCGTAATCCCTTGCCGTTTTGGCGGCAGAAAATTTGCTTGAGATTGGTTTAAGTCTTTGCACTTTTGCGCTGCCCTTTGTCGAGACTTTCGCAAGCCAATGGTGCTTTCAAAAGCAAGGCTCCTCGGTGTGCCTGGCTCTATCTTTTATTCCGCTAACCCTTCCTGTTCGTGCCGATTGATTTTTTGCCGCTACTCACCGACGCTGCTCGCAAGCGCATTCTTATCATAGACGGCGCTATGGGTACTATGATCCAGCGCTATCGTTTAGAAGAGGTTGATTTTCGAGGCGAGCGCTTTCGCGAGCATCCCTGCGATTTGCAAGGAGACAATGATATCCTTTGTCTTACGCGCCCCGATATTATCGAGGCCATTCATCGGGCCTATTTAGAAGCTGGGGCCGACATTATTGAGACCAATACTTTCAATGCTACGCGCATCTCCCAGGCTGAATACCAAATGGAGAGCGTTGTTCGCAACCTCAACCTGGCTGCCGCGCAGATTGCACGCCGAGCCGCCGACGCGTTTACCGAGCGAAATCCCGAAAAACCGCGCTTCGTGGCAGGCGCCATAGGCCCGCTGAACAAGACGTTATCGCTTTCTCCCGATGTCAACAATCCGGGCTATCGAGCCGTAACCTTCGATGAAGTGCGCTCGGCCTATGCCGAACAAGTGAGTGCCTTACTTGAAGGCGGAGTACATATCCTATTGGTCGAGACCATTTTCGACACCCTCAACTGCAAGGCGGCCCTGTATGCCATCGAAGAGGTGTTCGAGCAAAAAGGCTGGCGCGTGCCCGTTATGATTTCAGGCACTATCACTGACGCCTCCGGTCGAACGCTTAGCGGGCAGACCGCAGAGGCCTTCTGGATTTCTGTTAAACACGCGCGACCTTTTTCCGTCGGCCTCAATTGCGCCCTCGGCGCTGCAGAGATGCGCCCGCACTTAGAAGCGCTGGCTAACATGGCCGATTGCTTCATCAGCGCCTACCCCAACGCCGGCCTACCTAATGCCATGGGTGAATACGACCAAAGCCCTCACGACATGTGCGCTCTTATCGAAGAGTTTGCCCGCTCTGGTCTGGTCAATATTGTCGGTGGTTGTTGCGGCACTACGCCCGAACACATTCGACACATCGCCGAACACGTAGCGAACATCGCACCGCGCAACCCCGAAAATGTTGCCTTCCCCAAAGAAGCTAAAGCCCGCCATTACACCCTGTTGTCCGGATTAGAGCCGCTCGTCATTCGGCCCGAAACCAATTTCGTCAATATCGGCGAGCGCACCAATGTAACCGGTTCACGGCGTTTTGCGGCCCTTATTAAAGCGGGCAAGTACACCGAAGCGCTCGAGGTTGCCCGCCAACAAGTAGAAAACGGCGCTCAGGTGCTCGACGTCAACATGGACGAAGCCTTGTTGGACTCCGAAAAGGCCATGCGCGACTTCCTGCTCCTGTTGGCTGCTGAGCCAGACATTGCACGCGTGCCCATCATGGTGGACTCATCGAAATTCTCCGTAATTGAGGCTGGGCTAAAATGCCTACAGGGCAAAGGCATCGTCAACTCGATTTCCCTTAAAGAGGGGGAGGCTGAATTTTTGCGCCAGGCCAAAATCTGTCGACGCTACGGCGCAGCCGTTGTGGTAATGGCCTTTGACGAGCAGGGCCAGGCCGACACCGTAGCGCGCAAAGTAGATATTTGCCAGCGCGCCTACCGCTTGCTGACGCAAGAAGCGGGCTACGACCCTACAGACATCATCTTCGACCCCAACATCTTCGCCGTCGCCACAGGCATCGAAGAGCATAACAACTACGCGATTAACTATATCGAAGCCACGCGCATCATCAAACAAACGTGCCCGGGAGCCAAGGTGAGCGGCGGTGTGAGTAATCTGTCCTTCTCATTCCGCGGAAACGACCGCGTGCGCGAAGCCATGCACTCCGCCTTCCTCTACCACGCTATTCAGGCAGGCATGGATATGGGTATTGTTAACGCCGGCATGATCGAGGTCTACGAGCAAATCCCACCCGAACTATTAAAGCGCATCGAAGATGTCTTGTTTAATCGGCACCCCGACGCCACAGAAGCGCTCATCCAGTTGGCTGAGTCGTATCGCGACAGTGGTGGGCGCGCCATCGCCAAAGATTTGGCCTGGCGCGAGCTACCGGTAGAAGAGCGCATCGCTCACGCCTTGGTCAAGGGCATTGACGAGTACATCGAAGCCGATGTAGAGGAAGCCCGCCAGCACTACCCTAGCCCACTGGCCGTGATTGAGGGGCCGCTAATGGCTGGTATGAATGTGGTGGGCGACCTGTTTGGAGCGGGTAAAATGTTCCTACCACAAGTGGTCAAGAGTGCCCGGGTAATGAAACGCGCCGTGGCCTATCTGACACCATTCATCGAAGCCGATAAGGCTAAAAACGGCGCAAGTAAACGCGGCAAAGTCCTGCTGGCTACTGTCAAAGGCGATGTACACGACATCGGCAAGAACATCGTCGGCGTTGTGCTGGGCTGCAACAACTACGACATCATTGACCTGGGAGTCATGGTGCCTGCCGAGCACATCTTACGCACCGCCGTAGAACAACAAGTCGACATCATTGGCCTTTCGGGTCTTATCACGCCCTCCTTAGATGAAATGGTACACGTCGCCCGCGAAATGGAGCGTCTAAACTTGGACAAACCACTGCTTATTGGCGGCGCTACGACCTCTAAGACCCATACTGCCGTAAAAATCGCCCCCGCTTACAGCCGCGCTCCAGTGGTACATGTGCTCGACGCCAGTCGAAGCGTGCCTGTTGTCAGTGCCCTTTTAGGGCAAGACCACACCGAGCGTAAAACTTTTATCGAGAGCGTTCGCCAGGAATACGAACAGATACGGACCGCGCGCGCGAACCGCCAATCGGCTAAAGAGTTCCTTTCCCTAGCTGAGGCCCGCGCCAACCAATGGACGTTTGATTGGAAAACATACACTCCGCCCCAACCAACCTTGCTGGGTGTCAAAACTTTCGAAGACTATCCACTGGCCGAACTCCTCCCTTACATCGACTGGACGCCCTTTTTCCAAAGCTGGGAACTGGCCGGAAAATTTCCAGCCATCCTGGAAGACCCCATTGTAGGCAAGGAAGCTCGACGCTTGTACGATGATGCTTGCGAAATGCTGCAATGCCTTTGCGCTGAAAAATGGCTCACCGCTCGCGCTGTCATCGGCTTCTTTCCGGCCAATACTGTAGGCCACGACGACTGCGAACTCTACACCGACGATACCCGAACGGGCATCTTGGCTGTCCTTCACCACCTACGCCAACAAAATAAGAAGGCAGCGGGACAGCCCAACTATTGTTTAGCTGACTTCATTGCTCCGAAAGAAAGTGGTGTAGGTGATTACATAGGCGCCTTTGCGGTAACGGCTGGCATCGGAATAGAAGAACACGTGCAGCGCTTTAAGGCTAACCACGACGACTACCGCGCCATCTTGCTTAGTGCGCTGGCCGACCGCTTGGCCGAAGCACTCGCCGAGCGCATGCACGAGCGCGTACGACGCGAGTTTTGGGCCTATGCTCCCGACGAAAACTTGACCAACGAGCAACTTATCCGCGAAGAATATCGCGGCATAAGACCCGCTCCAGGCTATCCGGCCTGCCCGGAGCACAGCGAAAAAAACACCCTGTGGCAACTGCTCCGCCCGGATTTACTGGGCATAATACTCACTGAAAGCTTTGCTATGTATCCTGCCGCCTCCGTCAGCGGCTGGTATTTGTCGCATCCAGAAGCGCGCTACTTTGGCCTAGGCCAAATTGGAAAAGACCAAGTAGAGAACTACGCCCGTCGGAAGGGGATTTCCGTCGCTACTGCTGAGCGCTTGCTCGCTCCTGTGCTGAACTACGACGTGTAGACACTCAAACCAGCACCCAGCGCACCAGAACCTCAGAAAAGCAACAAGCCAGCTCCCTTCATGACAATGGCTGAGCCGCGGAAAAAATAAAGCATTAGGAAGGGTGGTTTTGAAGATGGAACATTCTTTGCTTATGTTCGCCAATTGCAAAAACCAAAATTTTTGAAATGATGATACGCATGGTTGACCTAAAAACCCAATACGAAAACATGCGCGAAGAGATAGATCGCGCCGTATTGGAAGTTATCGCCTCCACGGAGTACATCAACGGTTCGGCAGTCAAACGCTTTCAAGCAGAACTAGAGGCGTATTTACAGGTCAAGCACGTGATCCCCTGTGCTAACGGTACTGACGCGTTGCAAATCGCCTTTATGGCGCTTGGCTTGAAGCCGGGCGACGAAGTCATTGTGCCCGCCTTCACCTACGTAGCTACGGCAGAAGTCATCGCCCTTTTAGGTCTGACGCCAATCATGGTAGACGTTTGTCCTCATACATTCAACATTGACATAGAGCAAGTGGAGGCGGCCATTACCTTGCGTACGCGCGCCATCGTGCCGGTACACCTGTTTGGCCAGAGCGCCGACATGGAGCCTATCCTGCAGATCGCTCAGCAACATCAGCTATACGTCGTAGAGGATAATGCCCAAGCCACAGGGAGCGATTACTGCTTTGGCGACGGCACACGTCGTAAAACAGGAACTATGGGACACATTGGATGCACGTCGTTCTTCCCCTCTAAAAACTTGGGCTGCTACGGAGATGGCGGCGCCATGGCGACAAATGACGACGAGATGGCTCAGCGCCTGCGCATGATCGCTAACCACGGACAAAGCCAGCTGTATCACCACGCGGTAATCGGTGTCAACTCGCGCTTGGACTCCATACAGGCAGCTGTTTTGAGCGTAAAACTCAAGCGATTAGACCAGTATAATGCCCATCGGCGGCAAGCGGCTGATTACTACGACGCAGCCTTTAGCTCAATGCCCCAACTCCGCATACCGACGCGCAGTGCTAACACAACCCACGTGTTTCACCAGTATACCCTCGTGTTGCGCGAAGGCAACCGAGATGCGCTGAAGCAGCACCTAGCGGAGCGCGGCATCCCAGCAATGGTGTACTACCCTATTCCGCTATACAAGCAACAGGCCTTTGCCCGCTATTGGACGGGAGGCGAGCTGCCGGTCACAGAACAACTATGCCGCTCGGTCATTTCACTGCCCATGCATTCGGAGCTAACGCCCGAACAGCAAGATGTGATTATTGAGGGTGTACAATCCTTTTTTGCCTAAAGACCGTATTTCCACTATCTATTCTATTTCTCATCCTATCCCATATGTTTTCCGAACTTCAGAAAAAGACGAAAGCCATTGGTGTCGTTGGCTTAGGCTACGTCGGCCTACCCATAGCACTGGCTTTTGCGCGCAAATTCCGCGTAATTGGTTTTGACATCAACGAGCGGCGCATCGAAATGATGAAAATGAGCCAAGACCCCTCGTATGAACTCCCGCCAGAGGCCTTCGATGGATGCGATATCCATTTCACAGCCGATCCGTCGGCCCTAAAGCAAGCGCATTTTTTCGTAGTGGCAGTACCTACAGATGTAGACTCCCACAAAGTACCCGACCTGACGCCGCTGAAAAAGGCTTCGGTCACTGTAGGGCGAGCGCTCAAGCCCGGTGACTACGTCGTTTACGAAAGCACGGTTTATCCGGGCTGTACAGAGGAAGATTGTCTGCCTCTTTTGGAGCAGGAAAGCGGCCTGAAGATGGGACGTGACTTCAAAGTTGGTTACTCGCCGGAGCGTATTTCGCCGGGCGACAAGAACCGAACGGTGGTGGATATTTTGAAAATCGTCGCGGGTTGCGATGATGAAGCCCTCGAAACCATTGCTCAAGTGTACGGAGCCATCATCAAACCCGGTGTGTATCGCGCCCCCTCCATCAAAGTAGCCGAGGCGGCCAAGGTCATCGAAAACACTCAACGCGACCTAAACATCTCGCTGGTCAACGAACTGGCCATCATTTTTGACCGAATGGGCATTGACACCCAAGAAGTGCTCGATGCTGCAGCGACGAAGTGGAATTTCGTTCGATTTTCTCCTGGTTTAGTCGGTGGTCATTGCATTGGCGTTGACCCCTATTATTTGCTGCACAAATCCAAGCAGCTCGGATACGACCCCCAGGTCATCCTCAGCGGTCGGCGCATTAACGACGGCATGCCTGCGTTCATAGCCAAACGCTTAGCACAAACCCTTACGCAGAAGGGCAAAAACCTTTCTCGCTGCAAGGTGTTGGTCATGGGCATCACGTTTAAGGAAAACGTAGCTGACATTCGGAATTCCAAAGTGGCTGATGTAGTCCAAGAGCTCATGGACTATTCTATCTATGTGCATATCCATGACCCACATGCTTCCCCCAACGAGGTGGCGCACGAGTACCGCCTGACGCTCATCGACCAGCTGTCGAACGACTACGATGCCGTCGTGTTGGCTGTAGCTCATGACGAATACAAAAAATTAGATGCCGATTTTTTTGTGAGCCTTATGAAATCGGAGCCTATTCTCTTCGATATCAAAGGAATATATTCACGAAAACTCATGGAATCGCGTATGACCTACTGGCGCCTATGAAGATATGATGTACTTTTGAGCGAGAAAACATCCCCCCGTCGCAACCATCATGCAGTGGATAACCCGATTGCTCTCACCGTCTAAGTTGGCCAATTTTTCAGTGCTTCAAACAGACCTCCACAGTCACCTGCTGCCTGGGGTGGACGACGGCGTTCCCAACCTCGACGAGGCGTTAGAACTCATTGAAGCACTCTTCCAAATGGGCTATCAACGCCTCGTTACTACGCCGCATGTTTCGGGCGAGCGTTACCCAAACAGCTCAACCGTTATTCGCGATACCGCTCGCATAGTTCAGGAGGCCATTCAAAAAGCAGGTATTCCAGTAGAATTTCGCGCTGCCGCCGAGTACATGCTTGACGAGAACTTTGGGCGCCTACTACGGGAGAAAGATCTCTTAACCTTAGATGAACAAGGGCATATTCTGGTGGAGATGTCCTTCTTGCACCCCCCCTTAGCCCTGAACAAGTATCTCTTTGAACTCCAAAGTAAAGGCTACAGACCCGTACTGGCACACCCTGAGCGCTATCCCTTCTATCACCTCAAGAGCGAAGAGTATCAAGACTTGAAACAAGCAGGCTGTCTTTTCCAGCTGAATATTTTATCTATCATCGGTCATTATGGTTTAGAAGTTCAGCAGTCGGCACTACTCTTGCTAAAAAAAGGCATGGCCGATTTTCTCGGTACCGATGCTCATCGCATGCGCCATGCCGTCACGTTGCAGGCAGCGCTTCGAAGCGGACATTTAGAAAAAGTCTTGACTAAGCATTCTTTTCAAAATTCGACGATGGCATAGGTTCGCTCGCATTTTTCTCGACATGAAACACTTCCTCTACCCTGTCTGTCTTGCTGCATTTTTTGCGCTAATAGTCATCTTGCAAAGTTCCTGCATCAAACACCGTCAATTGGTCAATTTTGATGCAGGGCCGCCGTTCGACAGCTTGCCTTCATCGTTTCAGCATCCTACCCTGCGCATCCAATACGACGACCTATTAGCCATCACTGTGCTCAGTCAAGTGGCCGACCCCAAAGCGACGGCGCCGTTCCAGGCAGCCGCTTACGCAGGTACTGCGGGAGGAGGTGCCCCTACTGAGCCGACTTATCTGGTAGACGTGCACGGCTGCGTCAATATTCCGATGGCTGGACGTGTCCGCGTAGTTGGCCTAACTACCCAAGAGGCTCGAGACACGATTTCTAAGTATATTGAGCCTTACTTGAAGAATCCAATTGTCAACGTCAAGTTAGCTAACTTCCGGTTCTCGGTGGTTGGCGAAGTCAACAAAGCGGGTACCTATACGGTTGGTTATGAGCACGTAACTATTCTCGAAGCGCTGAGCATGGCTGGTGATATAGCCAAATACGGCAATCGGGAAAATATTCTGGTTATCCGCCAAGTCGATGGGCAGCGGCAGTACGGTAGAATTGATTTACATCGCCGAGATGTCTTTTTATCGCCTTTTTTCTATATCCAGCAGGGCGACATCATCTATGTGGAGCCGCTTAAGGCAAAGGTGGGCGAAACAGCAGACGTCACTACTAAATATCTGCAATGGGCGCTTCCCATCGTGTCGGCTTTGGGCTTGCTCGTTACGCTGTTTAGCACCACAAAATGATGATAACTGCGCTCGAATATCGCCAGTATTGGGCGCCTGTGCTGTTTGTCGTGATGCTCTGCACGTCTGGATGCGTAGCGCGAAAGGACTTGATTAGCCTGCAGAACGTACCGGCTGCTGACCAAACGGTCCAGTGGGTAGAGCCGACCGTACAGCCAGGCGATATTTTGCATATTGCTGTCTACAGCACTGACCCGGAGGCTGCCGCTCCCTTCAACCTTCAGGCGGCTTTTACCCCCAATGCAATAGCGGCTCCGCACCAGCATACTTTGGAAATGTTTTTGGGCTATTGGGTCAACAGCGAGGGCACTATCGACTTCCCAGTGCTGGGTAGAATCGCCGTGGGCGGCTTAACGCTACCTCAAGTTAGGGATACCATCGAGCGGCAGTTACGCATCTATCTTCGCGAAGCTGTAGTAAGTGTGCGCTTTATCAACTTTCGCATCACTGTGCTGGGCGAGGTCAACCAACCCGGGACTTTTACGGTTTCATCGCCGCGCATTACGCTACTCGAAGCTCTGGGAAAAGCCGGCGACCTTTCTCCCTACGCCAACCGCACCAATATCCTGCACATCCGTGAGCAAAACGGAAAACGTACTTACACGCGCATCAACCTCCAAGCGGACGACATTTTTTCCTCACCCGCCTACTATTTGCAGCAAAACGACATCATCTACGTAGAGCCAAACCGAGCCAAAATTGCTGCTGTAGCTGACCCAGCCACTCGAGCCATTACCTATGTCACCGGTGCCTTGTCGGTAATTACACTGCTCATAGCCTTATTTCGCTGAAAAGAGCGGCTGCTTTGATTTGCTTCGCACCTCCACCTCACAAAAACTCGCTTCAAAATTTTGAAGTTGCCTACTCTCTTCAATTAACTTTGCCCTCTGGACCGACGGGTCAAAACTTATCTCTTATTGCAAATATTTGATTATCAATAACCGATAACCGCAATCACCTTGGCCAAGAAACGTATCATCAAGGACTATCACGCGCTCCCGGAAGAGATCATTCGCCAAGTAAAAATGGCTTATCCAACGGGGTTTGTGGCGCATTTGGTGCAGTACACCAACCAAGAGGGCAAAATCGTATCTGCTTTGCCTTTCGAAACCGAAGACACTTACTACCTCATCCGCATGACGGCCCAGGAAGCCCGGCGTATCGTCAGCGAGGACGAAGACTACGATGATGAGGGCATACTGCGCGAAGACTTCGCCGACATTGAGGTGGATGCCGAATATGACGGCGCCGAAGAAGACGAACAAAACGAGGACTACGACGACGGTTTCGACGAAGATACGCATCACATTATCCCTACCCGTCGTCGAAGAGGAGATGATGACGAAGCCGAGGACGTCGCCGACGACAGCGATGAGTATTGAATGGCGCCATCGGCTCCATGGTTTGACTCACCTACTTAGCGCTGAAAAACAAAAAACTATCCGTTAAAACGGATGGAGTTTGTTTTTCAGCGTTTTTTTTCATTTACCAGACCGCTTTTTTCTTTATGACAT
Source organism: uncultured Saprospiraceae bacterium (assembly GCA_937934275.1). Lineage (GTDB taxonomy): Bacteria > Bacteroidota > Bacteroidia > Chitinophagales > Saprospiraceae > M3007. The sequence goes on from CALHAM010000045.1 coordinate 15,478, forward strand.
CTACCATAAGCAAACCTCCGCTCAGTTTCTGGCAAATCTGGAACATGAGCTTTGGTTTTTTGGGTATTCAAGTAGGATGGGGCATGCAAATGGGCAACATGAGTGCTATTTATGAGTACTTGGGTGCTGAGCCTGATCAAATACCCATTCTTTGGTTAGCAGCGCCCATGACTGGGCTTATCGTGCAGCCCATTATTGGCTACTTGAGCGACCGGACATGGGGGCGCTGGGGCCGGCGTAAGCCCTATTTTACGATTGGGGCCATATTAGCCACCCTTGCCCTCCTAGCTATGCCACATGCCTCAGCCCTTTGGATGGCTGCAGGTTTGCTGTGGATATTGGATGCGAGCATCAACATCAGCATGGAGCCGTTCCGGGCTTTTGTGGGTGATTTGTTGCCAGAGTCGCAGATCAACCGCGGCTACACGATGCAGAGTATGTTTATCGGTATTGGCAATGTCCTGGCTGCGTTGTTGCCGTCGGCCATCTTGAGGGTAATGGGCGAGGAAGCGCAGCAAGTTACTCAAGGGGTCCCTCCCTATTTAGTAGCCGTTTTTAGCGTTGGTGCTTTTTGCTATCTAGCTGCTGTGCTTTATACAGTATTGACCACCTCAGAGTATCCGCCCGCAGACCCAGAGGCCTTCGAACGCGAAAAAGCCGAAACCGCCGGTCTCCTTCGCGGTGCGAAAGAAGTGTTATCCAACATCCTCCACATGCCTAAGACCATGCGGCAGGTGGCTTTGGTGCAGTTTTTTACTTGGCCGGGTCTGTTCTTGATGTGGTTCTACTTTACTCCTGCGGTTGCCCGTGACATTATGGGCGCCACTGATACGCAGTCACCGCTCTATGCGGAGGGGGTAGCTTGGGGAAATATCTGCTTCGGCTTTTACTCAGCCATTTGCTTTTTATTCTCCTTCCTGCTGCCCAGCATTGCCGATCGCCTAAGTCGGCGCTATACGCACATGATGTGCTTAGCCATTGGCGCCTTAGGGCTGTTTTATGTGGGTTTTGCGCCAGGCAAATACTGGCTTCTGTTGTCTATGCTTTGCGTAGGCATTGCGTGGGCGAGCATTCTGTCCATGCCTTACGCCATGTTGGCATCTACTTTACCACCGAATAAGCTGGGCGTTTTCATGGGCATCTTCAACTTTTTTATTGTTTTACCGGAGATTATCGCTACTCTTTTTTTTGGGCCCATCATGGAGCATGTGTTGGGCAACAATCGCCTCGCCGCTGTCATGGTAGGGGGTGTGCTGTTGGCGGTGGCTTCGGTGTTGTGCCTGCAGATTCGCGAGCAAAAAGGCGCTGCATAGGGATTGAAAATCCGCTACTCTGGAGCTTCAAAGGCTGAAGAGCACCCTTTGCTGTCCTTCTCAAATAGACAGCTGCTCCTCTATCCAGGCTCGAACCATCAGTTCTAAGCGCTCCTCGTTTGGACAACACAGGGCTGGGCCGTAGTGCAATTGCACCTCAATTTCTTTTTCTCGAAAACGCCGCCAAGCGTGCTTAAGGAAAGTCTCTGCTCCTACCCAGCAGTCTTCGGGACAACTGAAACAGATGGCCACCGGTACCACAGGCAACTTCCAACGAGCGGCTGCTCGAAAGGCGCCCTTTTTCATGGGCAGCAGGTTTTTCTGGGCAGAAGTAGTTCCTTCGGGAAACAAAAGGACGGAAAAGCCCTCATTTAAAATCACGTCGGCGATGGCCTTAAGCACAGAGACGCCACCGCTCGCTTGGTCGCGCCTTAAATAAATGATGCCTGCTTGGCGAGCACCACGCCCGATTATCGGCCAGCGCGCCAATTCAGCCTTGGCCACCGGAAAAGCGTGCACATCGCGCAACACTAGGATGGGATCCAGATAAGAGCGGTGATTGGCCAACAACAAACACGGAAAAGCAGGTACCTCTCCCCGCAACGCGACCTTCACCCCCGCAAAGGCCAACAAACGCTTGGCCCACCGCTGACGTACGGACATCAGATGCTCCGTATCCGCCCCTATCCAGTGGCGTAAAACGTACAACCACGTCGCGACAAAGGTGGTATAGCCAGCAAAAAAGAGAAAGCGATATAAGACCCGAGCAAAACGCACCATAAAAACGCGCGAACGGTGCAAGCAAACGCAGCTGCTCACACCGTTCGCACTCGACATACGACTATTTTTTTCTTATTCGTTAATGTTGGCGCACTTTTGTCCGAACATCAATATGGACAACCGTAGCCCCGATGACATGCTTCCAGCAGAACAACGACGGCTAAGACTGCCCAAAAAAGGACTTTTTTCCAGTTTTTCATGTCATAAAATTTTTAAAATTCAACGAATCTTCTTGAAAAGAGGTAAAAATCAGGGACAAAAACGGCTTTATGTCTTCCGCTATTGTGCAAATCACGTGCCACAGCACCGCAGACTACTTGTTAAGGAACCCCAGGTAGGCCTTTTTGTTTAGGAAAAGGACGCTTCCCATCACACCCAAACCGCATTTGCACGAAAAACCGTGACGTATAAAATTAAGATTAAGAATTCCGACGCCTTTGTGCTATTAGACGACTTTGCATTTGAATGGTTGTCTACAGACCCTTACTACGTCGGTATAGACTTCTTAAATAATCTGCGCGTGCACTCTAGCGGATGTGCTGTGTTCCAGAAAAATTGGCGAAATTTGACGGGTGGGTATCAAACGCAGACCATCTACCTGCACCGGCTGATCGCCGAAAAATACCTCAGCCACGAGAAAACATCTAAAAAGGCTTTGGTCGGTTGCCTCAACGGCAATAAGCTGGATTGTCGTGTTGAGAATCTTTGCTTCCGCTCGCGCTCGGAGGCAAGTCGCCGCCGAAAAACGCATAACCGGAGCGGCTATGTCGGTGTTTATTTGGACAACAAGCGATACCGCGCTATGATTTGTGTAGATGGTAGGCAAGTGCATCTGGGTATGTTTGATACGGCGGAGGAGGCAGCAGCGGCTTATCAACGCGCGCAGCGAGAATGGCTAAAGAAAAAGGAAGAGAATTCCGAAAAGCCCTAATCGGCTAACGAAGGAACCAATTAATCGACACTGACGGCTTTTTGGGCGGCAATGAGGTCCCAAACCCCTGAGTGCTCACAGGAACACAACCATTCGTATTCGTCGGGTATGCGCCCTATGCGCAGCTGATTGATGTAATTTTTGAGCCGGGTACCGATAGGTCGATGTTTCTCATCCACAGGCGGGAGCTCTAATTTTCTATCGCGCCAGGTAATTTCGCTTACATGGCTGACGATGGCTGCCGTACCTGAACCAAAACACTCTTGGAGGGTGCCGCGCCAGTAAGCATCGGTGATCTCCGCAATGCTGAGCAAGCGATCCTCTACGGTATATCCCCAATCTTTGAGCAAAGTCATGAAACTGTCTCGAGTAATTCCGCGCAGAATCGTACCTGTCGTTGCAGGAGTGATGACCTTCCCATCCATGACAAAAAAGAGATTCATCGTACCCACTTCCTGCACGTATTTCTTTTCCTGAGCGTCCATCCACATCACCTGGTCATAGCCCGCTTGGCGAGCGCGCTGAGCCGGCAAGAGCGAAGCACCGTAGTTGCCGGCGCATTTAGCTTCTCCTACGCCCCCTTGAGCTGCTCGCGTAAACACTTCCTCTACCCATAAGCGCACTGGCCTAGCGTAGTAAGGACCAACTGGCCCCGTAAAAATGATAAATTGGTACGTTTCCGAAGCATGTACTCCAAAATACGCATCCGTCGCATACATTAATGGGCGTATGTAAAGCGAATAGCCTTCCGTCTCCGGTATCCAGTTGCGGTCGAGGTCAACCAACATTTTCAAGGCCTGCAAAAATAAGTCCTCGGGGAAAGTCGGCATGCACATGCGCTCCGCCGACAGGTTCATACGGCGGACGTGTGCATCCGGTCGAAAAAGCACTGGTTCTCCATTCCGTTTGGTAGCCTTCATCCCTTCAAAAATACTTTGGCCGTAATGCAGGGCAAGGTTGGCAGGAGAAATTTCTAAGTTTCGGAATGGCTCGATGCGCGGATTTACCCATTCTTTGCCGTTGTAATCGGCGATGAACATGTGGTCTGAAATAACCTTTCCAAAAGGTATATTAGAAAAATCTACGGTCGAAACCCGCGATTTTTTCGTAGGGGTAACCGAAATGGAGGAACTTAGCATCATGAGTCAATCTTGTTTATATGTGATGGTGTGTGTGTGCTCCCACTTAAGCATGGGCAAAATTAGGAGTAATATTGCAAGCATCCAAAATAATCTTCCGATTAATCGGTTGAAAATCGGCCTCGATAAGAACAAAATTGCAATTATGACGGCTTAAGCCCAAGAAATACTTTAAGAATATATGTTTATTGAGGAGAGTACTGCCTACCGAATACCGCAAACAGCCTTGCTTCAGGCCGCTGAAGGCGACTTTCTGAAGCAGGTGCTGGTTATAGCCGTTCTTGAGCCAGAGGAGTTAGGAAGGAGAGCATTTTTGGAAAGAATACTCGCCGCTGCAGATATGGATTTGTACAAAGATACTCTCTTTGCGCTCATTCAACCAAAGGAATATACCGGTTTGAGCGCTTTTTTAAAGACAAAACAACCTCGAGCGGTTCTGGTTTTTGGTGCAACGCCCACAAATTTAGGTGTGCAAGCAGCGTTTAGCTTTTACCAGCCTACTTCGTTTTATGGAACGACGTTTCTTTGGGCCGACTCATTGGCCGTTTTAGAAGGCAATAACGTTTTGAAAAGGCGCCTGTGGGTAGCTTTGCAAACTATGTTTTTATCACCACAAAACAGCTAACCGACGCATGAAACGAGCATATGTATTTCCGGGGCAAGGCTCTCAGTTCGAGGGAATGGGCAAGGCTTTGTACGAGAGTCATCCTGTGGCAAAAGACTATCTGGAGCAGGCCAACGAAATTTTGGGGTGGCGCATTACTGATGTCATGTTTTACGGTACGAAAGAGGACTTGACGCAGACGAGAGTAACGCAGCCAGCGGTCTTTTTAGAAAGCTGGGTGCGGACACAACTAGCGGGTAATCAGTTTCAACCGGATGCTGTGGCTGGGCATTCTTTAGGTGAGTTTACAGCCTTAGCCGCTGTGGGAGCGCTCTCTTTTGCCGATGCGTTGCGTTTAGTACAACAACGAGCATTAGCCATGCAGAAAGCCTGCGAGCAATCAGACGGCACTATGGCTGCTGTCTTGGGCATGGAAGATGAAGTTGTAGAGGCAGTTTGTACTGAGATTACAGATGGGGTGGTAGTAGCGGCCAACTACAATTCACCCGGTCAATTGGTCATTTCCGGCTCGAGAAAAGGCATTGAACAGGCCGTGGCCAGACTTCAACAAGCGGGCGCCAAACGCGTGGTTGTTTTGGCTGTAGGAGGTGCCTTCCACTCTCCGCTGATGCAACCGGCACAAGAAGAGCTGGCTTTAGCCATCCGAGCGACGCCGTTCCGCAAACCTCTTTGCCCTATCTATCAGAACGTGCATGCTCGTCCGGTTGTTGAGCCCGAAGAAATTCGCCAGAATTTGATCGCCCAGCTCACAGCTCCTGTTCGCTGGACGCAAACCGTTCAGAACATGCTTCAAGACGGCATTGGCGAGTTTATCGAAGTCGGAGGAGGCGGCCCGGTATTGCGGGGCATGATACGGAAGATAGCGAAAGATGCGGTCTTAGGCGAGTGCTGATGAGGCAAGTATCGTAGGTTTGGCCGACTAACGGAAGCTTTTGATCTGTGTCTATCCGCGTTTTACATCTATTTGACTATTATTTACCAACGACCCTCAACTGGGTCAGCTATCTGCTGCGGCATTTGCCAGCAGATATCCAGGTGGAGATTGGAGCGCCCTGGATCATTCAAGGCGAGTTTTGGCGGCCATCGTTTCGGGCGCATCGCTATCCTTTTCCGTTGGCGGGTGTATTAGCGGCGCGCTCGGAGGCGGATTTTCCCTTTTTGCGGCGTCTATTTACGCGCTCGCAGCGTTTTTTGCCCACCTATGCCCATTGGTTAGCGGGCTGCCTGCATCGCTCGCCTCCTGATGTGTTGCACGCACACTTTGGGCCAGTAGGTTGCTTGTACGCATCCTTGGCCCGACGCCTGCGCCGCCCGTTGGTCGTAACCTTTTACGGTTTTGATTATGAGAAAATTCTGCATAAGCGCCCTACCTTTTGGCAACAGTACCGACGCTTGTTTGAGCAGGCGGCGCGCCTAATAGTGGCAAGCCCTTTTGGGGCGGCGCGTTTGAGCGCATTAGGCTGTCCTTCGGAAAAGATAGCCATTGTGCCGCCCAGCCCAGATTTATCGGTTTTCTGTTTTCAACCTAAACCAAAACCCAGCGGACGTCTTCACTTAGTGCAAGCGGCTACTTTTACGCCTAAGAAGGGGCATTTGGTAACGCTGCAAGCCCTGCGCTTAGCTCAGCCTTTTTGCCCAGGGCTACACTTGACGCTGGTTGGCGAACGGCACGATGCTCGGCTCTATCAGCAAGTGCTCGACTTTCTTCAAAGACACCGATTAGGCGATGCGGTAACGCTACTGGCTCCCGTTGAGCATCGCCAGATGCCGGCTTTCTTGGCGCACTTCGATGCCTTTATTCACCCTAGCCAGCGGGCTGCCGATGGCGACCACGAGGCCTCGCCGGTGGTGTTGCTCGAAGCCCAGGCCGTTGGGCTGCCCGTACTGGCCACGCGCCATGCCGACCTGCCACTGCTGGTAGCTCATGAGCGAACGGGCCTATTGGTTGATGAAGGCGACGCCGAGGCATTAGCAATGGCCATCCGGCGCTTCTACGACATGGAAAATTCTGAATATGAGGACTTTTCTCAGCGCGCTCGGGCGCACGCCGTTCAACACTACGACGTGCACCGCAGCGCCGAACGGCTGCAGGCCATCTACAAAAATCTTAGTGCGCAAAATCAATGGTAAGAGGGGGAAGCAAAGGCACGGTACGTGCGCAAAAATCCGAAACTTTTCGATCTTTGCCTCGACTCATTGGGGTGCCCCTTTGGCGGGCTGAGATCATACCCACTGAACCTGCCCGGGTAATGCCGGGAAGGGAATGAGCGGGTGGGAAGCATCACCAACGCAACCGAAACCCCTTCGGGAGCGGATGTTTCACCAACATGTTTCATTTCAACCATGTTTCTGCGTTCTTGTTGCCGACAGCTCGCTCTCTGCGGGCTAATGGGCCTGTGTTGGCCCTTGTTCTCCTACGCCCAAAACACCTATTCGGACACGCTGAACGAACCGGAGGCCAAGGCACTGCGCACGGTGGTCATTCAGGCCACTCGCGCTGGTATTAAGACACCTGTGCCACACACGAACCTGACCGACGAGCAGATCGCTCGCCTCTACCACGCTCAGGATGTGCCCTTCTTGCTCACCGGAGTGCCTTCGCTAGTGGAAACCTCCGATGCCGGCACAGGTATTGGCTACACGGGTATGCGCATTCGGGGAAGCGACCCAACGCGCATCAATGTAACCATCAACGGCATTCCGCTCAACGATGCTGAAAGCCAAAACGTCTTCTGGGTGGACCTACCAGACTTGGCCGCCTCTGCTGCCGAAATACAAGTGCAGCGCGGCGTAGGGCTGAGCACTAACGGCGCCGGTGCTTTCGGCGCTACCGTCAACCTCGACCTATCGCGCGTGGAGCCGGAGCCGTTTGCGCGCATCACCAACACGTTCGGCTCCTTCAATACGCGCAAACACTCGGCCTACATAGGCTCGGGATTGCTCAACAAACGCTTTAGCTTCAGCGGAAGGCTGTCGCAAATCACTTCTGAGGGCTACGTGGACCGCGCTACAGCAGACCTGCGCTCTTACCACCTTATGGGTGCCTATGTGGACGAGCGCCAGTCGCTGCAGGTACACGTACTCTCTGGCCATGAGCGTACTTATCAAGCATGGTACGGCTTGCCGGCGCAATTTTTAGATATAGATAGCCTGCGCACCTTCAATGTAGCCGGTACAGAGCGCCCGGGCGATCCTTATCCGGATGAAGTGGACGACTATACCCAACGCCACTATTTGCTGCACTACAAGCGCGAGATAGGCCAGGGCCTCGCCCTGCAACTCAACGGCCACTACACGCGCGGCTTTGGGTTCTACGAACAATATAAAACCGCCCAAGCGTACAAAAAATACGGCTTAGAGCCGCTCCAAATTGGTGGAATAACCATCAGCAAAACTGACTTGGTGCGCCGCCGCTGGTTGGACAATCACTTCTACGGAACGACTTTCGCTCTGCGCTGGGAACCTGCGGTCAATCCGCCTAAACTGAGCGCCCCACCTGTGTTCACTTTCGGAGGTGGCTGGAACCGCTATAGTGGTCGCCATTTTGGCGACATCGTCTGGGCGCAATACGACATGCCGAAAGGACATATTTACTACGACAACGACGCCGATAAACGCGATTTTAACGCCTATGCTCGCATTGACTTTTTTTTCAAGAAAGGCTTTTCTACCCTTTTCGACTTGCAATACCGCACCGTGCGCTACGAGTTCTTGGGCTACGACCAGAACCAGAACAACGTAACGCAATCGGTCAGACTGGGCTTTTTCAACCCTAAGTTGGGTGCACACTGGCAATTTCGGCCGCAATGGGCTGCTTACACCTTTTTCGGAGTGGGCAACCGAGAGCCTAACCGCGACGATTACACCCGCTCCACACCGCTCAGCCGCCCGCGGCCAGAGCGTCTCTACAACTGGGAAAGCGGCCTGAAATATCGCGCCGACGCTCTGCAGTGGACCCTCAACGCCTTTTACATGGATTACCGCGACCAGCTCGTCCTCGATGGGCGCATCAACGACGTGGGCGCTTACATCCGCACCAACGTGCCGCGCAGCTATCGGGCAGGCATAGAATTAGAAGGGACAGCAGTGCTTTTGCGCCGGCTAACCCTGAGCGGAGCGGCTGCGGTGAGCCGAAACAAGGTGCTTGAATTTGTCGAGTACCGCGACAATTGGGACACTGGCGAGCAAGAGGCTGTGGCCTTTCGGAACACCGATTTGGCTTTTTCACCGCCAGTAGTTGCTCGCTTAGAATTAGGCTGGGCGGTGTGGCTGCCCTCGAAAAAGCGGCATGCGTTGAACGCAGCCCTGGCCGGCAAGTATGTAGGTCGGCAGTTTTTAGACAATACGGGTAACCTCAACACAGTGCTACCGGCGTACTTTTTTGCCGACTTGCGCTTCAACTACGACGTTGAGCGTTTTGTCGGTCGGCGCCTAAGCATCATCGTATCGGTAAACAACCTCTTCGATGCGCGTTTTGTGGCCAACGGATGGGTGTATCGCTATCTCTCTGAGGGCTACGATGCGCGCCCCGACGACCCATACGTACGCTATGAGGGCAACGGTGTCTATCACCAAGCTGGCTTCTTTCCGCAAGCCGGTCGCAACGTCATGGCGACGGTAGTCATTGCTTTTTAGGGTGTTTATTCAAGAAGGGCCGGTGGTGTACTGAGGCAGGCTTGTTTCTTCAGCGCTACCGGCCCCTCCCTGTTTTCGGCTAAAAGCCGCAATGAGGATCTACTGAGCAGCAGCCGAACTGCGCATTGAGCAGAACTGCGTTTGGGCTATAGCGGTATGTTCCCGTGCTTTCGCTGTGGGCGGGGCACTGCCTTGTGCTCGAGCATGGCAAAAGCGCGGATGAGCTTGCGGCGTGTTTCGCGCGGCCAAATGACTTCGTCAATAAAGCCGCGAGCAGCGGCGCGATACGGATTGGCAAAGGTTTCGGCGTACTCGCGTTCTTTCTCAAGTAGTTTGGCTAAGGGATCGGAGGCGTTTTCAATTTCTTTTTTGAAAATAATTTCGGAAGCGCCTTTGGCCCCCATAACGGCAATTTCGGCAGTAGGCCAGGCAAAGTTCATGTCGGCGCCGATGTGTTTGGAGTTCATCACATCGTAGGCGCCGCCATAGGCTTTGCGCGTGATGACAGTAACGCGCGGCACAGTAGCTTCCGAAAACGCGTAGAGGAGTTTGGAGCCGTTGGTGATGATGGCGTTCCACTCTTGATCGGTGCCGGGCAGGAAGCCAGGTACGTCTTCGAACACCAGGAGCGGGATGTTGAAGCAGTCGCAAAAGCGCACGAAACGGGCGGCCTTCTTGGAAGCATTGACGTCTAGCACCCCAGCTAAGCTCATAGGTTGGTTGGCCACAATACCAATACTGCGCCCAGCGAGGCGGGCAAAACCTACGATGATGTTGTCGGCATATTGCTCCTGGATTTCAAAGAAAGAGCCGTCATCTACCACTTCGGCAATAACGGCCTTCATATCGTAGGGGTGGTTGGGATTTTCGGGTATGATATTGTCGAGAGCAGGCCGATATTCGTCGCTCAGCGCATACGGGAGGTTGGGCACTCGATCTAAGTTATTTTGAGGGATATAGCTGAGCAGGCGCTTAATTTTTTCGAGGCAGTCCAAATCATTGGCTGCCACCAAGTGGGTTACACCCGATCTGGTAGCATGAGTGTAGGCGCCGCCGAGTTCTTCGCTCGTCACCGCTTCGTTTGTAACCGTTTTGACGACATTAGGACCAGTAACAAACATATATGAAGTGTTTTCAACCATGATGATGAAATCCGTCATAGCTGGGCTGTAGACGGCTCCACCGGCGCAAGGCCCCATAATGGCCGAAATTTGAGGCACTACACCGCTGGCCTGTACATTTCGGTAGAAGATGTCGGCATAGCCGCCTAGGGAGTTCACCCCTTCTTGAATGCGCGCGCCCCCAGAGTCGTTGAGGCCAATTACTGGAGCGCCGTTCTTCACCGCTAAGTCCATCACTTTGCAAATTTTTTCGGCATGCGTTTCGGACAGGGAGCCGCCGAAAACCGTGAAATCTTGCGCAAAAACATAGACCAGCCGTCCGTTAATGGTGCCGTAGCCCGTAACGACGCCATCGCCTAGGATGTGTTGTTCGTCCATGCCGAAATCGCTGCATCGGTGCGTCACTAGAGCGCCAATTTCTTCGAACGAGTCGCTGTCGAGTAAAAAGTGGATCCGCTCGCGCGCCGTGAGTTTGCTCTTTTTGTGCTGGGCCTCAATGCGTTCGGGGCCACCGCCAAGCTTAGCTTCGGCGAGTTTTTGCTCTAAGATTTTGTTTTTGTTGCTCATCGTTGTAGGACTGTTTCGGTTAGCGGACTAAAGAAATGTATTGCAAGCCGGGCCGATGTTTTATGTGCAGAATATCCAGAATGTCCTCAAGAACATCGGTGTTCTGGACGAAGTCAGTTTCGTTTAGATCGAGCAAGACAATTGGGATTTCGGCTTCTTGCTTAAAGTATTCTAGGTAAGCGCTTTGCAATGCTTGTAGGTACTGGTCAGGAATTTTATGTTCCATCGGACGGCCGCGTTTTTGGATGTAGTTTTGCAACACGGGTACTGGGCGATGCAAGTAGAGCAGTAAATCGGGCTTAGGAAACTGGGCGTTCAGCACGGAAAATAGCCGCTGGAAGAGGCGAAATTCTTGCTCATTGAGGTTGTTTCGAGCGAACAGAAGCGTTTTCAGAAAGAAGTAATCGGCCACGGTAGTACTTGTGAACAAGTCAGGGCGGGCAAAGTGCTCGGCAAGTTGTTTGTGGCGCTCGGTCATGAAAAAGAGTTCTACGGAGAAGGCGTAGCGCTCGGGGCTTTCGTAGAAATAAGGAAGGAAAGGGTTTTCAGCAAATTGCTCGAGGAGGAGATTAGCTCCCAGATGCCCAGAGAGCATTTGGCACAGCGTGGTCTTGCCGGCGCCAATATTACCTTCAACAGCGATGAATGCGTAGGGGAGCACGAGTTTGCGCGAGAGAAGGGTCAAATCGTTAGCGCCGAAACTTTTTAGGGGAAGGTATTCTGGGCATGTTAGGCACTTTACCGCCGCCACTCATCATCTGCTGCGCGACTTTGCGCATGTCGTAAAAATTTTTGATAAATAGGTTCACTTTTTCGAGCGGCATTCCGCTGCCCAGGGCGATGCGCTTTTTTCGGCTTAGGTTCAGGATGTCGGGGTTTTGCCGCTCTTGTGGCGTCATGCTTTTGATCATGGCCTCAATGTGTAGCATTTGTCGGTCGTCAACGTTGATATTTCGGAGGGCTTTGTCCATGCCGGGTATCATGCTAAGCAGGCTTTTGAGATCGCCCATGCGTTTAATTTGTTGGAGTTGGCCGAGAAAGTCGTTGAAGTCGAACTTGTTTTGTTGCATCCGCTTTTCCAGGCGGCGCGCTTCGGCCTGGTCCATTTCCATTTCGGCTTTTTCGACCAGTGACAGCACATCGCCCATGCCCAGGATGCGCCGAGCCATGCGGTCGGGGTGGAAGACGTCTAAGGCTTCTAGTTTTTCGCCTGTGGAAACGAATTTAATGGGTTTTCCGACGGTGTATTTGATCGATAGGGCTGCTCCACCGCGGGTGTCTCCATCCATTTTGGTGAGCACTACGCCGTCATATTGAATGCGCCGATGAAAAGCTTCGGCAGTGTTGACGGCGTCCTGGCCAGTCATGGCGTCTACGACGAAAAGCGTTTCGGTGGGGGCGAGGGCTTCTTTGAGGGCAGCCACTTCGGCCATCATGGCTTCGTCTACGGCAAGGCGGCCAGCAGTGTCCACAATGACGACGTTTTGGCCGTGCTCACGCGCGTATCGGACGGCATTTTGCGCAATGCGCACGGGATCAGTATTGCCGTCTTCCCGATAAACAGGCACGTTGATGGAGGCGCCCAGCACGCTGAGCTGTTCAATGGCCGCAGGGCGATACACGTCACCGGCGACCAACAAGGGCGCCATCTTGCGCTGCTCTTTGAGGTGGCGCGCTAATTTACCGCAGAAAGTCGTCTTACCGCTGCCCTGCAGGCCGGCTACCAGCACGATACCGGGCGTACCCTTGACATTGATTCCTGCCGATTGCCCACCCATCAGCTCAGTTAGCTCGTCGAAGACGATCTTGACCATGAGCTGGCCCGGATTTACGTTGCGCAAGACATTCTCTCGCCCAAGAGCCTTTTCCTTGATCCTGTCCGTAAACTCTTTAGCAATCTTGTAATTGACGTCAGCATTTACAAGAGCACGGCGAATCTCTTTGATGCTTTCGGCAACGTTGAGCTCCGTCAGGCGATTAGTGCCTTTGAGTACTTTAAAGGCGGATTCTAAGCGGTCGCTTAAACTTTCAAACATGGGTTTGCTGTAACCGATAGGTTTTTAATGAAAACCAGCTGCAAAGGTAGTACGTTAGCCTCTGCTCTTCTGGCACGGGCTGGCTAAAACGTTTGTACTTTTGGCCGTAAAATAGAACGCGCTTACTGAGATGATGAGGCTTCTTGTTACCACCCTGTTGAGCATCCTTCTGTTTTTGGAGGTTGCTCCGCTTTTGGCCCAGCCGTTACACAGTTTTGCCCTTCGCCCCGCACAATATAATTATCATGCGCCACTTCGCGACAACAGCCCTGCTTTCTCCGATATTTTCGGAAAAAATAGCGGAGGCGGTGTCGAGCTAACCTACTACCGTCGCTTATTGCCCAACGTCCTGCTGGGCCTTCCTCTACGCGTAGGCGCTGCTCAAACCGAACCACGAAGTGGAGACGACCGCCAGAAAGAGTGGCTGCTGCATGTGGATGTGTTAGCGCAGCAGCACTTTCTCCGACCTACGGCAGTAGTGCAGCCTTACCTGAACGCAGGCATAGGCAGTGTGTATAACTTTGATAAGCAGAGCCTGGGTATCCATTTTCCGGTAGGGCTTGGTCTCAATGTGCGCCTCGTCAGAAACCTCTACCTTACGGCCCAGACGCAGCATCGCTTTGCCGACGATGGCCGTGACGTATGGCATCACGCTATAGGTTTACAAATCAATTTCGGCCGGGAATTACTAATGCGCCGCAAAGAAAAAAAACAGCCCGACAACGCCCTCTTACCCGACCGCGACGGCGATGGCGTGCCCGATGCGGATGACCGATGCCCCGACCAAGCTGGCTCCTCGAATACCTTCGGTTGTCCTGACCGCGACGGCGATGGCGTACCCGATGCGGACGACCGCTGCCCCGATGAGTTCGGCCCGGCAGTACTTGCTGGCTGCCCTGACCGCGATGGCGACGGTGTTGCGGACCGCGACGATCGCTGCCCCGACAAACCCGGCACAGTTGCCAATTTCGGCTGCCCAGAAGTAAGTCGAGCCGATCAAGAACTCCTCGAAGCCGCCATGCGGAACGTCCAGTTTGCCACCAACAGCGCTACCTTATTGCCCTCCTCTTATGCGGTGCTCGACCAACTAGCCAACCTCATGGCGCGATACCCCGAACACCGCCTCATCATTAGCGGCCACACCGACAGCGTAGGCGACGACAAATTCAACCTCGACCTTTCGAAACGCCGCGCTAAGGCCTGTTACGATTATCTCGTCAGCAAGGGTGTGGAAGCACACCGCATGGCGCATGAGGGCTACGGCGAAACCCGCCCTATTGCCGACAACAGTACTGAAGCGGGGCGCGCTAAAAACCGGCGCGTCGAATTTGAGTTGCGCTTGCACTGAGTGCTCAGCATGTTACTGGGCTTTCCGCAGCCAGTTCACTGAAAAAATCCGCCTTGTCCTCTTCAGGCCGATCCTTGCAAGGGAAGTCTTTTTCGATGAGTAGGTGCAGCGAGCCTCCACCGCTCAATGGGATAAACTGCTCCAAACTCACGGCATCCGTATCCATCCATGCCTGAGCCTGCTCAATAGGCACCGCGATGGAGATCCGGCCTCCATCGAACTGGGCGGCCATCTCAGGTTTATGGCTGCTGAGGGTCAATTCCCAGGCAAAGACGGGACCATCGGGAAAGTGAACGGTGGTCTCTATCCACTTTTCGGCGCGCAGTTGCGCTACTTCGGACTTGCGCAAGCGCAGGCGTATGCTGTTGTATTCGCAGCGGATTTTCATGGTATGCGCTCTTTTTGTAGGCAAAAATCGCCTTTAACCGCGAACAGTACAAATGCTCAAGGGGGTAAATGCAACCGAGGCCACCGCGCGCAACACGCGACGGCCTCGTGCAAGAGGCTCCGGTTCGGCTCGCTTAATTTTTATCGTTGAAATCGAGCACTAGCTTGAATTCAACGCGGCGATTGAGTGCGCGACCAGCAGAGCGCTTATTATCAGCAATGGGGCGCGTGTCGCCAAAGCCTTCAGCTTTAAGGCGGTCGGGCTTGATGCCTTTGTACACCAGATAGTCATAGCACGTTTGTGCTCGGCCTTGTGAGAGGACAAGGTTGCGCTGTGGGTCGCCTACATTGTCGGTGTGACCGTGGATGAGCAATTTGTAGTCAGGGTAACGCTGCAGTATCTTAACGATATCGTCCAAAATTTTAAAGGATGAGTTGATCAATTCCGTTTTACCCGTTTGGAACTGGACGTTCTTGGTGGCAAAAGCGAGTCGCTTTTTGTCTTCTTTTTTCACTTCTGGACAGCCGAAATTGGTGCTCAATCCGGGCGTGGTTGGGCATTTGTCTAGGTTATCGGGCACGCCGTCGCCGTCGGTATCGGGACAACCGTTGAAGGGGCCTGCAACATTAGGGCATGGGTCTTTGTCGTCGGTGATTCCGTCGCCATCGCTATCTCGTACGGGTGGGCAACCGTTGGTAGCGGCGCTGCCGGGTTCGTCCGGGCAGAGGTCGTCGCGGTCCGCAACGCCGTCGCCATCGCGGTCAGGACAGCCACGGGCTGTGCCGGGTTCATTGGGGCAGAGGTCGTCGCGGTCCGCAACGCCGTCGCCATCGCGGTCGGGGCAGCCGCGCAGAGTACCAGGTTCGTCGGGGCAGAGGTCGTCGCGGTCTGCAACGCCATCGCCGTCGCGGTCAGGGCAGCCTTTCGTTGTCGGGCTTCCGGCCACGGTAGGGCAGTCGTCCTCTTTATCGGGCACGCCGTCGCGGTCGTAGTCGGGGCAACCGCGTGCGGCAGCTGAGCCGGGCTGATCAGGGCAGAGGTCTGTGAGGTCGGGTACGCCGTCGCCGTCGCGGTCGGGCTGCGGTTTGTTGGGCGACTCGTGCAACAGATACACAAAGCCTAAGCCGATTTGGGCATTATCGCGTTTGTCGGTAGTCGCTTTGCGGTACTCTGCCTGGGCATTGATGAAGGCATACTTAGATAGTCGGAAGTTGGCTCCTACGCCGAAGGGAATCTGCAGATGGCCGTTTTTAAATTCTTCTAAGAAGAGGCCTCCACCAGCAAATAGGTACGGTGAGACGCGGGCATCGGCGCTGACTTTACCCAGTTGCGCAATCACATCGAAGCTACTAATGATGCTGCGCTCTAAAGAAGCCGGTTGCTCGCTTTGTTGAGGCAGATGCGCTAGGCCCATCTTTAGCGGCAGGCCGATGTTGAGGAAAGGCGCCACGTTGCGCAAGTAGCCCACTTCAAAGCCTTGGCCTATTTTTAGGTCAGTGCCATTGGGCAAGCCAAAGTCAATGAAGTTTAGTTTTGCATACACGGCATTGGGGTAATCCCGGTTTTGGGCCGTAGCAGTGGTCGCGGTGTGCAGCAATGCACATAACAGAAGCAGGACTAAAGGCGAAAACTTGTTCATCTGAAAATCGATTTTTTAGGGGTGGCAAGACAAAAAGAATACCAACTACCCTGGCCCAGGTAAGGGAAGGGAACTGCTGCGTATCTTTTCGTCGGTTAAGCGACGAAAAGATGGTGCTCCCTTGGAGCAAAGGTCCGCGGGCTTAGGGCTACAAGTGTTTTGATCGAGGCCCATGCTCACTTATGCTATCGGCCGGATTAACTTCAGAGCAGAAGACGCCCAAACCACAACAGCCACGCCAGGGCTAGTAGGCTGGTGGCAATCACAACGCCTCGCATAGCTAGATCCCAACGCCGCCGTTTATACAAGTGCATAGGCAGCAGATTGAGCGTCAGGGCGATTAGGCTCAAGGTCCGCTCGCGAAACGAAGCCGAGAATCCCTCCCCACTGGCGGCACCGGCTTTTTCCAACAAGCCAAACACGTTGTAGAGCAATAAAAAGCCGACTACCGGCAGCAGCAAGGCGAAAAGTAACCCCGCCCAGATTTCGTTGCGGTTGAACATAGGTTATACAGTGTAAGAATAGAAACAAGTACCCCGACCGATGGCGTAAACGCCCCGACACGCCTAAATTACACCAGGAAATGGCGATGATTAGCCGCGCGCATTTTTCTTCCGCTCCTCCTGGAAACGGATGACTTCATCCATCACTTCGATGAGCTTATCTGCGCCAATGCGCTTCATCAAAATTTCGTGCTTGCGGTCAAGAATAAAGATTTGCGGTGTGGACTGTATGTCGTACAGTTGCTTGTAGCGGCTCTGGATGTAGGGGTCGTAAGTGTTGATGAAGAGGCTTTCATCAAAGCCTTTTTCAGCGACGCCGTCCCAACAGGTTTTATGTACCTTTTCTGGCGTATCGGCGTCGTCTTTGCCCGTAACGACGGCGGTGCAGACGTTAAAAATTTTAATGTTGCGATCTTTGAATTTATGAGCAAACTCTACCATGTGCGGCGCGGCTTTTTTGCAGTGCCCGCAGTCGGGCGCCCAAAAGAAAACCACGACGTAATCGGCGTCCACATCCCAAAGCGATACGGGGCGGTTGTTGCGGTCGCGTACAATGATATTGGGCGCTATCTTGCCAATAAGTATAGGTTCTAAGCGGCGAGCATTGTCGCAAATCTTCTCTAAATCCTCGGTCTTCACCCACGGAGCGCCCCCATTACAGTAGTATTTCTGCGCTACGTGAACGTAGCAGGCGTCCATGCCTACAATGGTGGATTTGGCATAGGTATTCAAAAAGTGAATGAGAAAGTACTTGTAGGTTTCGGGGCTGTCTTTGATGCGCTGTACGATAGAGTCGATTGCGACATTGATGCTGTCGGGGTGTTGGGGCACCACCTTGCTTACGAAGTTGTCCACTTTAGGGTGTAGCACCGGGCTGCGCAACAGGCAAGGATCGGCAATATCGATGTTATCGAAGTAATGCGTCCGGTACCAGTAGTACTTTTTAAGCTGAGCTTCCTTAGCGTCAACGCCCTCAAATTCGGGCACTTCTGGCTCGATAGAGCTTTTAACAATTTTGGCACTCATCGTCTTAGGGTGCTTCTGAATGAGCTCCTGCTGGTATTGGCGCACTTGTTTGTCAATGGCTAAGGTTTGCTGGGCCAGGCGCGACGAGTCCGCCGGATTTTCCTTAACGCTCTCCAAGAGCGTTTTGAGGCTATCTACGGCCGCCCGTTGCTTATTAAGATAGGCTAAGTACTCGTAGAACACTTTGTTGTCTTCCGAGCCTTTTATTTTCATCTTCCCGACGGGGTCTTTGACGTCGGTGCTCATAGTAAACTGTTGGTTGTTTTCAGGCAAGAGGAATTGGATAA
The DNA here is from genome assembly GCA_937934275.1 of uncultured Saprospiraceae bacterium. GTDB lineage: Bacteria > Bacteroidota > Bacteroidia > Chitinophagales > Saprospiraceae > M3007. Next base: position 33,816 of record CALHAM010000045.1, read on the forward strand.
AGGTGTTGTCGGGGCGCAACACGAATAAGTATACACCGCAGGGCAGTAGGGTGTCGGCCTTGAAAGTGAAATAGCCGTCGGCATCTATTTGGGCAGTATCTTTCACATAGGGTTTATCGCCGAAATAAAAGCCCAACACGACTTCCTTTTCGGTATAGTTGTCCAATTTAAGACGGATGGAGTGACCTTTCTTCTGGGCCACAAGTCCCTCGATGGAGATGAGCAGAAAGAATAGGATGGCGATACCAATACGCACAAGCATAACGGGCAAGGTTATTTTTGAGAATTATGTAAGTGTAAGAGAGTCAAGAAAGATTACTCGCCGTTGGAGAGCAGGTCAGCTGAGGTTGTACTGCTTGATTTTGCGGTAGAGGGTGCGCTCGGAGATCTTCAGTTCTTCGGCTGCTTCTTTTCGGCGCCCGTGGTGTTTTTTTAAAGCGCGGCGGATGGCCTCTTTTTCGATTTCATCCATAGCCAGGGGTTCGTCTTCTTCCTCGACTGGGTGGAGTGAGTGAGTTGGGTGGCTTGGCTCGATAACGATGGAGGGCGACGGGCCGACGAGGTTGGATGCGGGCGAAGCCGAAGGGGGCACATAATCTATTCCTGGTGAAAAGCGGCGAAATGCTGAGGTTTCGGGTATTTGTAAGTTGTTGCGGTGGATGATTTCGAGGACTAAGGCCTTCAGATCGTTGAGGTCGTTTTTCATGTCTAGCAACACCCGATACAGGATCTCGCGGTCTTGCATCTCGCTGCCCTTCGCCTGATAGTGCTCTGTAGGGACGGGCAGGCTGCGGGCCAGCAAGTGCGGCATGTGTTGTTGAAGAGTTTCTAGCGTGATGAGCCGATTTTCTGATAGGATGGAGAGTTGTTCGGTGACGTTTCTCAGCTCGCGCACGTTGCCGGGCCAGCGATAGTTTTCCAATACCTGTTGCGCTTGTTCAGTCAAGCGAATGGGTTGCATCCGATATTTTTCGGCGAAATCGCCGGCGAATTTTTGGAAAAGCAGGTAAATATCTTCGCGCCGGTCTCGCAAAGCAGGTACGCGGATGGGCACGGTATTAAGGCGATAATAGAGGTCTTCGCGGAATTTACCCTGTCGCACGCGCTCTTCCAAGTCTACATTCGTGGCGGCGATGATGCGGACGTCGGTTTTGAGCACTTTAGAAGAGCCAACGCGGATAAATTCCCCGTACTCCAGCACGCGCAACAGATATGCCTGGGTATCAGGAGGCATTTCGGCTACTTCGTCGAGAAAAATCGTGCCGCCATTAACGGTTTCGAAGTATCCTTTGCGTTCGTTGATAGCCCCCGTAAAGGCACCTTTTTCGTGCCCAAAGAGTTCGGAATTAATGGTGCCTTCAGGGATAGCACCGCAGTTGACGGCGATGAACTCGTTGTGCTTGCGCGTCGATAAAGCGTGTATGATTTTAGAGAAGACTTCTTTACCTACACCACTTTCGCCGGTGATGAGTACGGTAAGGTCGGTAGGTGCTACGCGAGCAGCAGTTTGCAAGGCCGCATCGAGCAGCGGCGAGGTGCCGATAATGCCGAATCGCGCTTTTATCGCTTGAAGAGAAGTCATAGTGATGCAAATAACAGGGCGCCAGTTTAAACAATTTCGCCTAAAAGGGTGGCGCTGGTGGCGCCGTGAATGCGCACGTGAACGTAATCGCCTGGTTTTAAACCTTTCTTTTTGGGAAAAACAATCATTTTGTTTTGACTGTTGCGTCCACAGAAGTCGCGTTCAGAGCGCCGCGAGTCGCCTTCAATGAGCACTTCGAAGATTTTACCGATGTCGTTCTGATTGTGGCGCCAACTGACAGCTGTTTGTAGGCGGATGATCTCGTTTAAGCGGCGTTTTTTTACCGCTTCAGGCACATCATCGGCATATTTGCGAGCCGCTAGAGTACCGGGGCGTTCCGAATAGGCAAACATGTAGGACATAGAAAAGTTAGCCCATTCGATAATGCTCAGCGTGTCTTGGTGTTCCTCTTCCGTTTCGGTGCAAAAGCCGGCGATGATGTCGCTTGAAACGGCGGCATCGGGTAGGATGCGCCGAATAGCTCGGATGCGCTCCTCGTACCAAGGGCGGTCGTAGGTGCGGTTCATCAGCGCCAAGATGCGGCTGTTGCCCGACTGCACAGGCAAGTGGATGTATTTGCAGATGTTCTCGTAGCGCGCCATCGTATAGAGCACTTCGTCGGTCATGTCTTTGGGGTGGCTGGTACTGAAGCGCACGCGCAAACGGGGGTGTATTTGAGCAACCATTTCCAGCAAATGCGCAAAGCGCACCGTCGCGCCGGTCTCCGGATTCTCCCACCGGTATGAGTCTACGTTTTGACCCAGCAGGGTAACCTCGCGGTAGCCGCGCGCAAACAGATCCTGAGCCTCGGCTACAATGCTGAACGGATCGCGCGAGCGCTCGCGGCCGCGCGTGAACGGCACTACGCAAAAGGAACACATGTTGTCGCAGCCGCGCATGATGGAAATGAAGGCCGTAACGCCGTTGCTGTCTAAGCGGACAGGGCTGATGTCAGCATAGGTCTCCTCTCGACTTAACAGCACGTTGACCATGCGCTGCCCTTCCTCCGCGCTGCTGATAAGATTAGGGAGGTCGCGATAGGCATCAGGGCCGACGACTAAGTCTACCAATTTTTCTTCTTCCAAAAAGCGCTTTTTTAGACGCTCAGCCATACAGCCCAGCACCCCCACCAACGCCCCAGGTCGTTGCTTCTTCACCGCTTCAAATACGCGCAAGCGCTTGCGCACCGTCTCCTCCGCTTTTTCGCGGATGGAACAAGTATTGATGAGGATCAGATCGCTCTCTTCCAAGTTGCGCGTGGGCGCATAGCCCGCTTCGCGCAAAATGGCCGCTACGATTTCCGAATCGCTGAAATTCATCTGACAGCCGTAGCTCTCGATATAGAAGCGCTTGCTCCCCGGCGCGGCTGCTTCTGTCCACCGCTCTTCGTACAAAACACTGCCCTGGCGGGCTTCGTCTATGGTTTTCAAACTTTGCTCAACCGTTCGCTCTGGATGCATGCTTTAGGACGCCTCTTTTTTGCTGCGCAAAGATACAGCAAAAGCTTAGCAGTTAATGCCAAAATGGCAGCATGCCCGGGCGGCCACTCAGAAAAACCTCTGGCGCGCATTTGGAGTAGCCTTGAGGATAGCTACTCCAAATGCCCACATACAAGGCAAGGGCACCCGCTTTTAGCGCACAAGGGTAACGTCGCCAGCCCTAATTTCCACAGTGCCGTCGGAATATTCTAATTCAATGACGTAGGCGTAGACACCCGGTGCGGCATTTTGCCCGCGCCAACGCCCATCCCATCCAGCGGCGGGGTTATTGGGCATGGCGTCAAACGTCTCAAAAACACAATCGCCCCAGCGGTCGTAGATGCGCATGGAGCGGATATTGACTACTTCCGGCCCAGACGAGACAAAGAAGGCGCCGTTGGCGCTAGAACCCGGCGCAAAAACATTCGGAATGTAGAGGCGCGGCTCGCGGAGTACACTTATCGTAATTTCATCGCGGGCTACACATCCAGCCGTGTCGCGCACCGCTACGATGTAGCGCGTTGTGCGACTCGGCTTGGCGATGGTGACCAGCGAGTCCGGCGGGTTCAGACCCGACGTCGGCGTCCAGGAGAAGGCTGCCAAGGGCGCACCTGCGGTAAGGGCTTCTAAGCGAATGCTGTCGCCCAAGTAGATGGTGGTATCTGGCCCAAGGGCGACGATCAACTGGGGAGGATCCGGGAGGATGAGGCCCAGCTCACTGTCGCAGCCGTTGGCATCCACCACCTTAAGGGTGTAGTTGTTTGCGGCGAGGCCCTGAAAGACAACAGGCAAAGAAGAGATAACCTGGGCGGGATTGTCTCCTATCCCTACTGCGTATGGGCCTAAGCCGCCCTGGATGCCGGTAATCGCGATGCGCCCATTGCGTTCGCCAAAGCAGCGCGGAGGCTCTGCCGTGGTTAAAATTTCGGTACGCGGCGGCTCCGATAGCGTGAAACTATCCAAGCGCGAGCAGCCCAGACTATCCCTCAGCGCAGCGGTGTAAGTGCCCGCAGCCACATTGCGCAGCTCGGGCCCTTGTGTGCCGTTACTCCATTGCACCAACACTGGTGGTATGCCGCCGCTCACCTGCAGCACGATGAAGCCGTCGGCTTCACCTGCACAGCTGACATTGTGCCCATTGCCGTAATCCGAAAGTACAGCACTAAGCGCTAAGGGCGGCGACACCTTCACCGTTGCGCCTTGGCCAATCGTTTGGGGGCATTGATTACCCTGGGCTATCAAGGAGCTGATGGTGTACGTCGTTGTAATAGAGGGACTTACGCGCACTGCAGCGCCGCTTTGGATATTGTTCAGCTGGATAGGTGCAACACCGCCCGTTATCGCGACGTTGTAAGCCGTGCCGCCTGTGAGTGTTAGCGTCAGCGTAGCGCTGTCGCCTGAGCACAGTACTTCTGGCACGGCGCTAAGGGCAGCGGTTGGGCCATCCTGTATACCAATGCGATAGGTGCCGCTCACCGTGCCCACACAGAATTGGTCTTGTACCGACACTAATTCGAATAATTGCGGCTGCTGCACATTGCTGCTCGAGATGGTGAACACATTCTGAGGCGCGGATACCGCATTTTGCGGCACGCCGTTAATGCGGTAAACCAACTGGAAGGGGGCTGTGCCCGTGAAGCGCACCTGGAAGAGCGCGTTGCTGTTGGTACACACCGTCGTATCGCCCGAAATCGTTGCCGTGGGTGGCTCACGGAATACTACCGGTACAGGTGGTGACACAGATAGGCAAGGGCTTAGGGGATCCACTGTGCCCGAAGCCGAGGGCAAGCCTGCCACTGCTGAGATGTAGTACGTCGTACCGGCCTGCATGCCCGGTTGGAAGCCGAATACAGGTGTATTGCTCACAGCAATGATGCCGGCAGGCAGGATGGCTGGATTGGTATAAAGAATATATTGCAGAATTTCGCCTGGGGCCAGGACCGTGTTTACCGCTTGTGCAGTGCGCGCCGAGTCGGGTAAGCATACGTTCAGGGCCTGCGTCGGGAGGGTACCAGCGTTCGTGATACAGCTGCATGTCGCTGAGCCGCTTGCCGTTGTGGTGCATCCGTCAGCAGAGGTCACCACAAGGTTGTAGACCTGCCCGCTGTTCAGCGGGACAGAGGTGAAGGTGTTACCTGCGAGGGTGCCGTCTAGCCCGCTTACAGTAGGATTGTTTATTCCCCCTACGTCGAAGGTAACGGTGTAGGTCAACGTAGCCGGGTTGCAGTTCGTGCTCAGGTTTTGAACGACGGGCAGTGGGTTCACCGTTACGGCAGCACCACCGCTTACTTCAGCTGGGCAACCATTGCCCGTAGCGCTGACGAGGCTATAAGTCGCTGTTGCGTTTGGCTTAACCGAGAGGTTGAATTGCGGGCTGTTTGCATTGATGGGCGGCTGAGCTAACCCATTCACTTGATAAACAGCCGTGAAAGGCGGTACACCCGTAAAAGAAAAGGTGAGTGTTGTAGAATCTCCGGCGCACAGACTAGCATCCCCACTGAGCGTTGCCGTTATTTGCGGTTGCCAAATTATAGTGGCCCCCGGCGATACAGAGGCACAGGGATGGTTTAGGTCTATGCCGGAAGCCGGGTTATAAATACCCGCCAGTGCAAAAATATAGTAAGGAGTGCCCGGCGTCATGGTCGCTGGGTCGAAGCCGAAGGTGGGCGTATTGCTCAGGTGTAAGATAGTCCACGTCGTAGGCGAGTTCGTGGTTACTAAAGCGTAAAGCAGTGTATCGATCGGGCCGAGGTTAGCGCCCGCGGTTGGCTGGGCAAAGACGGTATCGCCTGCACAAGGCGTCAACAGCGGTTGGCTCATGGCGCCGGCATCGGTTACGCAAGCACAGTTTGCCGTGCCACTTACTGTATCTGTACCGCACTGCCATTGGTCGCGGGCAGTGATGAAGTAATCTACTGGAGGCGGCGTTGGATTGCTGATGTATCGGCCTGTAACTGGGTTGTAAGAACCGCCTAAAAGTCCCGTAAAAAGGACAAAGGGCAAATCGCCCTGCACTACGTCGAGTTCGAGGACAAACGTCAGATTGTCGGGCGAACAAGTAACGGTCACGTTGTCCAGCATCACAGGTGGGTGTACCGTAGCATTTGCCGTACCCGATGCAATTCCCGGGCACTCAGCATTCGATACCGACACCAATTGAAAGGTGGCGTTCTGCTGCAACGTGGCGCTAAGGGTAAACGACCCCTGGGTTGCCGTTACGGTTTGTAGCTGCCCGTTCAACGTGTAGGTCAGCTCGAACGGCGGCGTACCGCTAAGGGCTACGGGGATGAGCACCGTCTCGTCTGCGCACAAATCAAAGTTGCCCGAAATCGTGGCTATGGGCCTAGCGCGCCAAACAACAGGTGTCCCTTCCACGACCGACAGACAGGGATCGTTCAACAGGACGCCCAAAGGCCCTCCTTTGTTGCCGGCTACGGGCGACAAGTAGTACGTCGTATTGATGCTCATCGTCGTCGAGTCAAACACGAAAGTAGGCTCAGGGGCCACTGCCACGATGTTTCCTAACGTATCCGTCGGGCTGGTGTGCAAAACGAAAATCAGTGAGTCCTCGATCTCCAACTCTTCTAAGCCCAGGAAAATGCCAAAAATCGTGTCGCCGACGCAAGCACTCAGGGCCGCCGTATCTATTTCGCCCGCATAGGTCAAACAGAAACACTGCGAAAGTCCTTGAATAGGCAAAGGTGTACATTGGTTGGCATCGCTCAGACGCAAATCGTAGGGGTCATTAATGGGTATAGGCTCGCTGGTAAAGCGATTGCCGACAAAGCTACCGCCTACACCCGTTACGACAAACGGCGGAGTGCCAAGGGCGTCGAACTGAATGGTGTAGGTTTGGTCAACTAAATTACACAGGATGAGTAGATTTTCTATTTTAGGCGGATAATTGACGAACACGGTGGCTTCGCCAATTACAGAACCGACACAGCCCGGCGACTCCACGCTGATGAGCCGATACACCGTAGTAGTATCTACTTTGACCGGAATGAAATAGGGATCGTCAAATGTCTCCACAATGGGTTGAATGACGCCATCAATAGAATACTCCAGCAAGAACGGCCCACTACCCGTGAAATCCACTACCAACACAGTGTCGGCGTTTTCACATACCGTGATATCTCCTTGTAGTTCGGCTGTAGAAGGTGTAAACACTGCCACAACGGCAACGCCCTCTACCGTGCCCGGACAGCCAGAGCCGTTGCTAACACTTTCTAAGGTGTAGAAGACACCATTAGGCGGATTGACGGGAATGACCAAGGGATTATTGCTCGTATTGATAGGGGGTTGTGGATTGCCGTTTGCCCGATATACCACCGTGTAAGGCCCTGGCCCAGTAAAGGTGATGGTTATAGTAGTGCCGCTTCCGCCCTGGCAAACCTGCCCTCCGCCCGAGATGGTTGCTGTTAGTGGTGGCACCACGCTCACCGTCGCCGAACCCGAAACCGTGCCATTGCAGCCACTAGATTGCACACTCAACAATGCATAGATAGACGTAGCCGCGGGCGAAACCCTAAGCGTTTTTGAGCTGGTAAAGGCTGTGTCTGGCGGCTGAGGAACTCCATTGATGGAGTAGGTGAAAACAAACGGCGGTGTGCCCGTAAACGTGAAGGTCAAGTCTGTGGAGTCTCCAGCACATAAAGTAGCCCCTCCCGAAAGCACTGCCGTGGGTGGGTTGCCCACCAAAACGACCAGCGTGTCGCCGACGCTAGACTCACATAAACTATCGCCCACAAAAAAGATGCGGTATGCGGTAGTGCCCAGCGGTGGAGTAATCGGAATGCGCAATAGAGTATCGGTGGTGGTGATCAGCGGCAGGGTGTCGGCTTTCATCGTATCCGTCCGCACCGAGTACTGCAACCGGAAAGGCGGTAAGCCGCTCAGTTCGATGCGTAGAGTATCCGTTTGGCCTGCGCATAAGTTTAGCGTATCGTTGAGAAATCTCGCGCGCGGCGCTGGGCGCGCAAAGACCGTATCGCGCCCATTGGGCGTGCCGATGCAACTGTCGGCCATGACACTCTCCAACTGAATGATGTGTTGGCCGACGGGCAGCGGCGGCGTCAGGAAGATGTATGGGTTTTCATTGGTATTAATAGGCGGCTGATTAACACCGTTGATAGAATAAACAAAGGAATAGGGCGGGTTGCTGGTGGAAAACTGTACTTGTAAAGTATCGCGTTGTCCGGCGCAAATCGTGTCTGGCCCTATTCGCATCAGCGTACAAGAAGGAGCGCCCGTTACTACGGCCAGTGCGCTAGCATTTGGGCCTCTACAATAAGCATCCTCCAACCCTACAATAGTGTAGAGGGTAGTAGTTGTTGGGAAAATAGGCAACGTCCAGGGGGACTCATTCACCACGAAAGAGCCAATAACGTTGCTGCCGGCTTGCAAGTCGAACGACCACCCTGGCTGACCATTAAAATTAACGGCCAACTGCACTGACTTGCCCGGGCAAACCGTCGGTATCGGGTTGATGCTCGCCGACGGAGGCGCATGCACCGTTACCGTCGTCTCGCTGGCTATGTTGCATATGGCCGTGGTGAAAGTGAGCAGCTGCGGCCCTAAAAGTCCCAAAGGGTTAAAAAACAAGCCATTTACACCAGTGCCCGACCATACCCCGTTCGGCACGTCTGGGTCTTGTAGTTGCGTTAAGTCAAACATGCCTCCATTTTGACAAACGTCTGCTGTCCCTAAGTTAGGCTGTGGACAGATGACATTGAAGGACATGTAGTTCGTAAACGTCGGATTACACCCCGGCGGAAGCGGTTCGACGATGCCCACTACCCAGAATGGGCCATTATTGCACATGTCTTGCGTTACGGTAGCCGTATAAGGTGGTATTTCAATGGGCGAGCTGCCGCCGCCACCACCGCCACCGCCAGGAATACTGGGAAAACCACAACCCGCATTGCCGTAGAAAGCTGGAAAGCCCGCATCCGTAACGAAAGCGCCATCGCCGCCCACCAATTGCGCCGTGTTGTAGGTCGTGCTCCACGAACAGCCGCACGTAAGCCCAAAAGTTACCGTCTGCACACCTCCGCTGTTTGGAAACGCTTCTCCATTGCGCGTACAGCCGTTCTGCATCACGTAAATAACCGGTGAAAGCGGACACAAACTGCCAAAATTGTAATTGTAATCGTAGGCTGCACTGGTGAAAATCACCACCGGAACCCCCGGTGGAACCACATCGCCCGGCCCAGCGCCAATCACTATGGCATTGGAGCATATAGACTGAATGCTCGAAATCGCATTCGCACTCGGCTGTTGCCACGAGCATCCCGCTCCAATATCGGCGTCGCCAGCGCTGTTGTTAGGAAACGTTAGCGTCGCGTCATCTACGTAAAAACCACTGGCCGACCAAATAGCCATCATCTCGTTGTTTTGCTCCGTGCCACAGGCGTTGACGAAAAGCGCCAACGTCCTAGGGCAAGAGTTGCACGAGTTGGGCGGCGTAGCACGCACTTGTGAACAGCCCAACAAAGTACCTTCGCCGTTGTACGGGTTAAAATTAGGAGTCGTCCCGTAATACCAGTTCACACACACGCCGGGCTGAAGCCCCGTACCCGTCGCGCGCAGCGTAAACTGATCGCCTGGGCACAACGTACAGGGCGTCAGCCCTGGTCGACAACTGTTGGAAGTAAAGGTCGCGTTCTGTCCCAAAGAAGGGCAAGGTTGTCCTTGCATGCGAACACCTACGGTGAGGCAACTAAAACCAATAACAAGGAGTAAAATAGCTCGGAACATGGCCAGTGTCGTGAGTCGTTTGTTCATGGGAGGTCTGATCATTGATGGCGGAAGATTGTTTGTAAAAGCACTCTTGCGCGAAGGTAGGGTGTCCCTAATTTTGACCATTCAAAATTTAACCGTTTAACATGTACGAAGCGCTGTTGGAAAGTCTTCGAAGTCGCGGAGTAACTTTAGTCGCCGTTTCCAAAACCCATCCTGTCGAGCAAATTCTGGAAATTTACCGACGTGGACAGCGCGACTTTGGCGAAAACCGCGTGCAGGAGCTCCTTCAAAAGGCGCCTCACTTACCTGCTGACATCCGATGGCATCTCATTGGCCATTTGCAAACCAACAAAGTGCGCTACATCGCGCCATTTATTCATATGATTCATTCGGTGGACAGTTTGCGGCTTCTGGAAGAAATTGAAAAGCAAGCCCGAAAGGCCAATCGCGTCATAGACTGCCTACTTCAGTTTCATATTGCCGAGGAAGAAACTAAATTTGGCCTCTCTGAGACAGAGGCCGAAACTCTGCTGCAAAGCCCACAATACCGAGCTATGCGCCACGTGCGCATTTGCGGTGTTATGGGCATGGCCACCATGACCGACAACGCGCAAAAAGTACGCACCGAATTCCAGCACCTGCGCAGCCTCTTTGAGCGGCTTCGCACCACATACTTTGCCGAGGCGCCTTATTTTCGGGAGATCTCGATGGGCATGTCGTCCGATTGGGAGATTGCCGTCGAGGAGGGCAGCACCATGGTCCGCATTGGCAGCCTGATTTTTGGGCCTCGCTGCTAACTTCAGCAGGAGTCGGCTGGCGAAGTCCAGGCTATTGATGGCCGCGCTACTCTTCGGGCAGCTTCGAGGTGGGCTTAATTCTGGCGGATACTCTCTGCTACTCTACGCATGTTTGGTTCAAACTTGTCGCCCGAAATATCCAATGCCAGCCCGCTTTTCAGCTGTTGGATGATTTTACCCAAGTTGTTCTTCAATTCAAACAGCCGATCGCGGTCGTCGTCGAAGGCGCGAGTGTCGCCGCCCAATTGCCGCAAACGCTCGATCTTTCCGTCCAATTCCTGCAGGCGCCGCTGGAGTTCCTCCTGAGCGGCAATCTGGAAATCAATATCGAAAGTGGCGCTATCTAGCCGTACAGGGATAAACTTTTTGTCAGCCAGCCAAATGGCATACAGGGCAGCGAGGCTCTCTTGACCAACCCAACCCGACTTCAGACTGCGTTCCGACACGATGGAAACCACTGCATCGCAGGTGCGCACCGACTGTTGGATGAAGGTCATGATACCCATGCCAGCCGGCATGTCGTCTTCGTCCATAAGGGTCTGAAAGTTTTGCTGCCGCAAAAAATCGCGCACCCGACGGGCCTCTGCTGCATCGCCATGATTGTAAGAAATGAACACTTTTATCTGGCGGCCGCCTCCTGAGGAAGGAGGGTTGGGAGGCGTTGAGTCCTCTGGAGCAGCCTCTACGGCTGCATTGTTAATTCGGGCGATTTCCAAGCCATGCTCTCGAAAGTCAATCAGACCTTCGTTGTATTGTTTATTGGCCCTGTTGTAACGCGCCAGCAGCAAGGTGGCCTCATCGGGCCTTTGGCTCATAAGGCATTCTAAGGCTTCTTTCGTTTTTCCTTCGGCGATGAGCGCGCGGATTTGTTTTTTCATCCCACTACAGACGCCGGGTTTTGTCGGCGCTCAAAGGTAAGAGAATCCAGGGCGAATGCCCAAGCGGATGAGGAAAGCAGGAGGCTACCATTCCAAGCGCCAACTGAGGTTAGGCACGAGGCTGAGCTGATTTTTAGTTACTACGCGGCCCAGCAAGGGGTCGTAGTAATAGTAGGCGATGTTGGGGCGCAGCGTAGCGTTTTGAAAGTCGAAAGCCAGCAGGCTATTTCGGCGTTCACCAATGTGGCGCCGCCAATAAATGCGTAAATCCAGGCGGACGAAATCGGGCAGTTGGATGGGGTATCCGTTAGATAAGTCGTAAACAGTAGCTTGAGCCAGGGCAGAGGCCGCAGTATCTACAGGGGCAGCGCGCTGGCCACCTACCCACGTCAGGCGACCATTCACGCCAAAAGTGCGCGAGCGTTTAGGCCATTCATCCAACACCCATTCTTTGCCGGCAGTGAGGTTGGCTATATGGCCAACATTCCAGCGGCTAGCACGCCATAAGCCGTCGTCGCCTTGGTAGTCGGCGCGCAACAGAGTCGTATTGGCAAGCAGGAACCAATCTTTGGCCAAAAAGCGCTCAACCGAGAACTCGATGCCGGTATTTTGGGCCTGACCTGTGGCAGAAAGGGCGCCTAAAAGCTGTTGCTCGCTGATGTTGGCTAAATGAAGAACACCAGCGGTAGGGATGCGCTGTTGACGTTGGTAGAACACCTCTGTGCGCAAGCGCCACCAAGCGTTTGGCATCCACGAATGACGAGCTGAAAATTGGGCAGCTCGCGCTAAGGGGGTGCCCTCTAATCGGTTGGCTTCAGTGGTGTCGGCACGCTGATGCAGAGCATACACCCATAGCGGATGGGTTTGGCTGCTTAGCCCTGCGAACAAGGCCAGTTGGTGTTGTTCGTTCAGCCGCTGCACGACAGTCAAGCGCGGCTCCAAGCGATAGGCGCTCCCGTGCTGAGCGGAATGCCACAGCAAACTGTGAAGCCCTATCTGAAGTTGAGTGCGTTCATTCGGAAGTGTCCATTGAATGTTGGCCCATGGCTGGAGGGTCAGCGTAGCCAGAGCCGCGGAGTAGAGCAGCTGTTGGCGGCGCTCGGCCCCCGCCTTCAGGTGGGCGTATTGGGACAACAAACCGCCTTGAAAGCGAAGGTGCGGATGCGACTGGTGCGTCAGGCGAAGCAGCAAACCGGTGCGAAACTCGACGGAGGTATCTCTTTCAGAAAATAGGTCTTGGGCTTCTGCGGTGCGCGTATTGCGTTGGGCGGAAGTTACCGCACTGGCCAAAAGACGCGTCCTTTGGCCGAGGTAGCCGTTCCATGTGGTGCCGAGCAGCCCTGTGCTGGAGCGAAATTCAATGCGAAAAAGGTCTTTAAATTGCTCTACAGCCTGGCTATCGCCGGGGGGGGTGAAGCGATTTTTGCTGTTGCCCGTGGCCCCAAAAACTGCCCATTTTCCCCCCTTTTTGCCCGAAAAGGCAGTTCTGAAAGCGTAGTCTTGGAAGCTGATTTGCTCGCCGCCAAAGGAAATGCCCATTTGACTGAGCAGCCCTACGGTTGAGTAGCGATAATTAACCAGATAGGAGTGGCCACAGGAACGGCATAGGGGGCCTTCTGCAGCAAAGTCAAGACCGAGCAGGCCAGCTTGTGCGGTGAACTGCGACTTTTGAGCGTTGCCGTCGCGCCAGTATAGGTCCATAATACCTCCGAAGGCGTCGCCGTAGCCGGGCGGGAGTGCGCCGGTGAGCAGGGTGGAGTTATCGAGCAATTGGGCTGAAAACAACAACACTCCCCCAGAGGCCGTAGTAGGTCGGTCGCTGAGGGTGCCGGCATTTGGCAAGTGGTTGGGGTTCGCGACCTCGACGCCTTCCAAGCGCCAGCGCAGGTTCTGAGGGCTATTGCCGCGTATCAACAGGCCGTTGGCCTGGTCATCCGCATTGGCCACACCGGCAAAGGCCAAAGCCAGTCGGGCGGGGTCGAAAAAGGTAGCGGGAAAGCGCTGCGTCTTTTCTCGCGTCAGCGGTATTTCACCTAGGGGCAGTAATGCTTGTCGGTCGGCGCCTGCTCGAATGACGATATCGGGCAGAGCAATTGAGGATAGCCTTAATGCAAAATTCAGCGCCATTGCCCGCCCAGAGACGATGTGCAGCTCAGGGAAAAGAAGGTCATTGTAGCCCGCTGCTTGCACCGTACACATGTATAGGCCCGGCGGAAGCTCCTCGAAAAAGAAGGCACCGGTGCTGTCGGAAACCGCGAGCCTGTCCTCTGCCAGCAAACCGCCTGAGAGACGTATCGTCGCCTGACTGATGGGACGCCCCGAAACGGCGTCGCGCACCTGTCCGCTTAGCGACTGAGCGCTGGCAGTGCAAGTCGCAAAGAGGCTTGATAAAAGGAATAAGAAGTGGGCTAATCTCATGCATCTCCACATTTGTAGTACACTCCAAGCCCAGCAAAGGCATCGACTCTGAGCACGCGAGAACTGGACAAAGCCTTTCGGCCTATTCGCCGAAGAGGTCGCGCAATTTTTCGGCCAGTTGTTCGCCGCGCAAATTGCGCTGAATAATGCGCCCCTGTGGGTCAATCAGAACGGTTTGCGGAATAGAGCTGACCGAGTAGAGAGCGGCGTGCTCGCTGCGCCAGCCTTGCAGGTCGCTGATGTGCAGCCACGTGAGGCCGTCTTGCTCGATGGCGCGTATCCAGGCGTCGCGGTCGCGGTCGAGGCTGACGCCAAAGACCTCAAAGCCCTTGGCTTTGTACTTGTTGTACAAGGCCACCACATTGGGGTTTTCGCGGCGGCAAGGACCGCACCAGCTGGCCCAAAAATCGATCAGCACGTATTTGCCTTTTAGCGTTTTGAGCATCGAAATCGTGTCGCCCTTAGGCGTGGCGCCCACGAGATCAGGCACGAGCATCCCGGGGGTGAAGGTAGAGGTACGGCGCATCTCGGCCTCTAAAATGGACACATCGCCCAGGTCGTTGCCCTTAAAGGTTTCTATGTATTGCTGGATAAAGGAGAGCAGTTCCGGATGATTCGCGTTTTGCAGCCCTTTGATGGCGCCTCCAAAAGCGCGCCGATGCGTCATGGAGCCTTTGGGCAGCTTCGCTAGGTGGGCCTCGAGGCCCTTTTTTATCTCCTCTGGCGAGGCACCTAACTGTTGTAAAAAGGCAATGTAGTTCTGGAAGGCGTCAAAAACTTCTGGGACCTGATCGTATGCCGGGTCAGACAACTGGGCATAAGCGAAAAACTCACGGGCGTAAAAATCTACCACAGCGCCCGGTGTGGCATTTTCTGAAACGTCGTCGGGCCACACCAACAACGTTGCCGAACGCCACAACAAGGGCTGGCTCTTTTTCAGCTCAGCGATAAAATTGGCTTTGGCCTCATTGTGCGCTTTAAATTTCTCTCGCACGGCGCGTATGGCCTCAGCATCGTTGCGCACGCGAGCGTTGCGCTGTTCGTTGTGCAGTTCTTCGTTCTGGGCGCGCAGCTGTTCTGCTTCTTTGCGCAGATTTTCATAGGCTCTGTTGAGTTCAGATCCTACAGTGCGCCCTTTTTCCATGTATTGAGCATTGGCCCACAGGGTCAGATTTTTTTCTTTTCCGAGAATGACCGGAGTCGTCTGCGCTTCGTTGAAGCCCACGAAATACACCCGAGGCTCTCCGCCCGGCAGAACGGCGACGTAGGAACCATCTTCCTGACGCTGTGCCCGGGTAACCTCACGAGAAACCAAGCCAAATTTTTCATACACGAAGATGGTCATTGCGTTAGGAGGGCCATCAATAATTTTACATACCAGGTTAACGGGCACGTCGGTGCTTTTCTTAGCCGCAGTCGTCTGCAAATACGCTTGGGTAGGCAACGCTAAAAGCAGGAGCAGAAGCGCTTTTTTCATGTTTAAATGATTTTTGAATGAAAAAAAAGATATTGCAAAAATAGGGATCTGACTAAGAACGGCTTCAGTAATTCATCCAAAGGCGTGCCTGAACGGGCTTAAAGGCATTTTTTGACCGAAAAAGGTTGCTCTGCTTGAAAGAAAAGCATCCGGCTCTCCCGACCCAATCTGTCCGGCTCACCGTCTCATCTCCTCCTACACACGAAAGGTATCATCAAAGGGCTACGGCACCAGTTGTACCGTGTCTGGGTCACTGTAGTATTCGGCCACTCCTTTGAGGAGATATCCAGGCACTTCTTGGCGAAAGGCTTTTCGGCGTACTACGTAATACGTCCACGTCCCGGGGCCGAGTTTAGCCAATTGGGCCGCGGGAAATTCGATGAAATCCATACCTGCCGCGCTAATGATTTCCATGGGAACGGTGGCGCTTCGGTCTGCTTTTTCCCAAAGCACCACCCACGACTCATTTTCCGCAATGGGTGGGCCGTGCCAGCGCAAGGTAGCTGGTCGGCTTAGAGGCAGCGTTGGGCTTCCGAAAGAAAGGTCGGAAGCCGGAGACATTTGTAAAGTAAACGTGCGTGGTTGGCCTTCGGCATCGCTCCAGGCAAAGGTGTGCTGCGCAGCAAATGCGCCACTCGTTTCGGAGCGGTAGGTAATAGTACCTTCCAAAACAACCATTTGCATTAGGGCTTCGCGGTAACGCACGCCGCCGGGCACTTCTGCAGAGCGCATTTCCTCGCGCTCACGACGTCGAACGACCATTTGAGCCAATGCCTGCCCTTCGGGCTTCAGGTAGCGAACGTAGCACTCTACCTCTTCCGGTGAAGTGGATGTAGGGGCATGGCAGGCAGCCGCTCCACTTATTAGCTGTGCAAAGAGCAAAAAGCGTAAAAGGCGTTTTAGCCAATTCATGAGGTTGAAGAAAATACTAAGCGAGTTTTTTCAGACGCTACGGAACTTCGGCCTGAGGGAGCAAAATTCGGTGAATCAGCAACAGTACTCCAAGCGTTTTTCACCTTTGTAAGCAGCTCTCGCGAGTTTGAGGCAGATGAGCCTACTTTTGTCCTATGTTGAGCGCCTTTGTTGCGCTTCTATTGAGCGGTTAGCAGCCATGAAACGAGCACTAATTACAGACGATTGCCACCAGGTCTTACTCACTGGGTTGGAGCAATTAGGCTACCGATGTGACTTCTACCCGGAAATCACGCCGCAAGAAGTAGCGGCAAGCATATCGGAATACGAGGGCTTGGTCATCAACAGCAAGATTCGCGTGGATTGCTCTTTGTTGGAACGCGCCTCCAAGCTTGAGTTTGTCGGGCGCTTAGGCTCAGGGATGGAGATTGTGGATCGGGCGGCAGCGGCGGCGCGCGGTGTAATTGTGGTGAACAGCCCAGAGGGCAATCGCAACGCAGTGGCCGAGCATGCCTTGGGGATGTTGCTGGCCCTATTGAACAACCTCATGCGGGCAGACCGAGAGGTTCGGCAAGGCATTTGGCGACGCGAGGCAAATCGCGGCATCGAACTGAGCGGCAAGATCGTAGGCATCATTGGCTTTGGGCATACGGGCAGCCAGTTCGCGCGTAAACTGGCAGGCATGGAGGTGCAAGTATTGGCATACGATAAATACAAAACTCCTCAGTATGCTACCGACATGCCCTGGGTGCGCGAGGTAGATTTGAGGTCGCTACAACAAGCTGCCGACGTTATTAGCCTACATTTACCCCTTACAGAGGAAACCCATCACTTCGTCAATGCGTCCTTTATTCAAAATTGCCAGCCCGGCTTTTGGCTCATCAATACCTCGAGAGGTGCCTGTGTCAAAACAGATGACCTCATCGATGCCTTGGAAACCGGTCAAATTGGCGGCGCCTGTCTGGATGTGTTTGAAAATGAGCGACCCGATACGTTCACTCCCGAAGAGAAGAAACTCTACGAGCGGCTATATGCCAGCGACCGAGTTGTACTCAGCCCACACATTGCAGGCTGGACGCGCGAGTCGAAGCAAAAATTGGCTGAAGTACTCTTGGCACGCATCACAGAGGCCTTACAATCAAGAGGAAGGCGAGGGACATGAAAAAATGTGTCAGAAATCTACGCTTTCTCCCTTTTGACCTTTGGAGCTGTCGAGTTTTTGTTATTATTGCGCCCAGCTTCATGTTAAAGTCTCGAGTAAAATTAGCAATAATCTACTGATAATCAACCGTCTTTTGAATAAGATTGCATCATCAACATCTGTTCTATGGTACGTTCATTACTACTACTATTGTTGGCCTTGCTCTTTGCTGGAGAGCTGGCTTTTTCCCAAGTGGGGGTAACGGTACTCGCGGGTAAAATCACCGATGACCAAGGTGAGGCTTTGCTGGGGGCTACCGTTAAAGTTATGCGCGGCGCCGACCTGGTACGCGGAACACAAACGGACTTCAACGGAAACTATCGGGTCAATTTAGATCCGGGCAATTACGACGTAGAAGTGTCGTACTCGGGCTATCAGACCCAAAAGGTGACGGGGGTCCGGGTGATTTCCAACACCATTAATAATCTGGACTTTACCCTGTCCTCCAGTACGGTGCTCAGCGAGGTAGTTATCAAAGACTATAAAGTACCTCTTATTGAGCAGGACAAAACCTCAGGCGGCCAGACGTTGACTTCCGAGCAAATCAAGAACCTGCCCACGCGCAGCGTAAATGCCATTGTGGCCACTACGGCAGGGACCACTTCCATCGACGGCGGCGCTGTGAACATTCGCGGTTCGCGCTCCAATGCTACGAACTACTACATCGACGGCATTCGCGTAGCCGGTACGCCCCCGCCAGTGCAAGATATCGAACAGCTGCAAGTAGTAACGGGAGGGCTTGGCGCTGAATACGGCGACGTAACGGGAGGCGTCATTTCGATTACGACGAAAGGGCCGGCGGATGTGTACCATGGGACGGTAGAAGTGGAAAACTCCCACGGCTTAGATCCCTATGGTTGGCTTTTAGCGACCGCCAACGTTAGTGGTCCAATCATTAAGCGCAAGGGGGTAGAGGGTGCCCCGAGCAAAACCATCTTGGGTTTCCGCGCTTCTGGGCAGTTTCTTAGTCAAAAAGACGACCGCCCCTCGGCAGTGCCGGTTTATCGCGTGAAAGACGAGATCCTGGATACGCTCATCAATAGTCCGCTCATTCGCCAGAACGGCATCCTGGTGCCGCGCGCCGAAACATATACGCGCGACAGCGTCAACGCACTGAAATACCGCCCCTTCGAAGCGCGTCGAGACATCGACTTTACGGGTCGCCTGGACCTGCGGCTGTCTAGCAATATGGACTTTAGCCTGACGGGTACCTACCGAGACGTTCAAGACCAGTTCACCCCTGGCGGCTGGCGCTTGCTCAATAGCCACAACAATCCTTATTCTAATGCTTCGCGCTACCGGACCATCGCCCGTCTCCGCCATCGTTTAGGAGGCGATGGGGGAGGAAGCACCAGCAAGGTGGGCATTTCGAATGTGAGCTATACTCTTCAGTTCGGTTTTGAAAGGGGGAATAGCGAGACCTACGACCAAAGGCACCGAGATCGCTTCTTTGACTACGGCTACATCGGCCGCTTTAAGTTTGAAGAGCGCCCCATTCCCGGCATCAATAGCAATGGAGACATAGCGCATGTCGGCAATTTGCGCGCATTCGTAGGCTATGAGCCTGGGCCTATCGTTACTAATCCGGGCTTAATTGCTTACAACCAATATTCTACGGATTTCGAAAACGTCAATACTTATTTCGCCCGAAACGGCTTGTTTTCGACCCTTTACGATAACATTTGGTCGAACATGCACGCCAACGTGAATCGGGTCTACAACTCGTATCAGCGCGCAGAAAGCGACATCATTACC